>CAZHIV010000457.1:0-3548 GCA_964532675.1 uncultured Planctomycetaceae bacterium | reverse complement strand
CCGATCGCCACGCCGCTCGACGAATTCGTCAAAGCGGGCGGCAGCGCGAAGTGCCTCACGCTGCGGCTAGACGGCGAAGAAGCGGCCGCCTGGCGAGCTGCCTGAATCCTGTAGGGAACGGCCTCTGTGCCGTTCCGTCGCGCGAACCCACCGCCACGGAACGCCGCGGAGGGCGTCCCTACAGAATTCGGCGTTCTGAATTCCCGGACGGCCTCATATAATTGATTGAAGCACACCATTCGGACGACGCGGCGCCGAACGCCAGAATCCTGATCCGCAGCTTCGCCGAGCCGCGGACTGCCAAAGAAGGGGAGCTGGCAGCGGCCGATCGGTCGCTCCTGTGGGGCCGCATTGTAAGCTGCTCGATCGACGAATTGAATGAGGATATGTTCGGCAATCGAGCGAGAGCTTGATGCTGCGGTTGCCTTCTCGATAACCTGGCCATGCTTTACGCGCTTCGCCGTCATCCGTTTCCGGTTGTTGCTCACTTCGAGCACTGCTTTGTTTTGACGTACGCGGTGCCGGCCGAAAATCTGCGGCCGCTGCTGCCGCCGGGGCTGGAGCTGGATGAGTGGGGCGCCGATCGGCCGCTGGGGTTCGTGGCCGTGGCGCTGGTGCAGACGCGCCAGTTGCGGCCGGCCGGTTTTCCGCGAGCGGTGGGGCGCGACTTTTTTCTGAGCGGCTATCGAATCTTCACGCGGTTCCGCACGCCGCAGGGCCGCCTGTTGCGCGGGCTGCGCATCCTGCGCAGCGACACCGATCGCCGGTTCATGGCCTGCAGCGGCAATTTGCTGACCCACTACAATTATCGATATGCCGGCGTGGATTTTCGCGTTGCCGGCGAGCGGCTCGAAGTGCGAATCTCCACCCCCAACGCGGAAGCGGACCTCGAAGCGACGGCCCATCTTTCGCCGGCGGCCGCGCGGCTGCCCGAAGGATCGTGCTTCGCGGCAGAGCGCGAGGCGCGGCGGTATGCTGGCCCGTTGCCGTACACGTTCGACTACGAACGCGAAACGAACTCGATCATCGCGATCCGCGGCCGGCGCCGCCAATGGCACCCGCGGCTCGTGACCGCGGAGGTGCGCCGGGCCACATTTTTCGACCGGCCGGCGTTTTCCGGCGCGGAAAAGCCTCTGGTCAGCGCGTTCTATTTGGCCGATATTCCCTATCGCTGGGAGCGAGGTGTGCGATACTCTTTGAAGCCAACGCCATGAAGCACGACGCCGCGATCGTCGAGGTGGAGAAGCGTTCGCCGGTCGGCGGACTGTTGCAGATCGTGCAATTCAACTGGCCGCAATACGCGGTCGGCTTTGCAACGGTGGGGGCGGCCGTCCTCGTTCTAATCCTGCTGCCCTTGCCGCTGATGGTCCGCTGGGCGATTCTCGCGGGAATCGCGGCGGCGGCTTGGTGGCTGCTGGCCTCGCTCGCCGCTTCGTATTGGATTTATGATCTGTCGGGGCTGACGGCGTGGACGTGGCTGCGGTCGCACTTGCCAAGCGAATCGGCCGGCTTCTCGGTGATCAATGTGCACAGCGGTTTCGACGACACGACGGGTCGATTGCGTGATGTATTTTCAGACGCCGACGTGCAAGCGGTCGATCTCTACGACCCTCGGCGAATGACCGAGCCCTCGATACACCGGGCGCGGCGCGCGTATCCGCCGTTGCCGGGGACCCTCGCGGCGACGCCCGAAGAAGTGCCGCTCGAGGACGGGACCGCCGACGCGGTGCTGCTGTTGCTCGCGGCGCATGAGCTGCGTCAGCCGGCGGAGCGAGCGGCCTTGTTTCGCGAGGTGCACCGCGCGCTCAAGCCGGGCGGAAGCGCCGTCGTGGTCGAACATGCGCGCAATGGCTGGAACTTTCTGGCGTTCGGTCCCGGTTTCCTGCATTTTTTGCCGTTTGCCGAGTGGCGGCGCGTGGCTCGGGCCGCCGGGCTGCGGACCGTTCAGGAAGGCCGCGTCACGCCGTTTGTGCGATACCTGGTACTCGAGAGTTGACGATGCTGGAGCTATGCGTTCGGATTGCCGGCGGGCTGTTGCTGCTATTGGCGGCCGCCCATGTCACGTTTCCGAAGCGGTTCGACTGGGCGATGGAGCTGCCGCGGCTTTCGCTGTTGAACCGGCAGATGTTCCTCGTCCACGTGTGCTACATCGTCGTCGTGCTGGCGTCGATGGGCTTGCTGTCGCTCGTCTTTACCGGCGCGTTGTTGGAACGCACCGCGCTGGCCCGGCTGGTGACGGCCTGGCTGAGCCTGTTCTGGCTGAGCAGGCTGGTGGTGCAATGGTTCGTCTACGACTCGGCGCTGTGGCGCGGCAATCGATTGCACACGGGGGTGCATTTCATCTTTACGGCGTTGTGGTGCTACCTGGCCGCGGTCTACGGTTGGGCGTTCTGGCAGCAGTGGTCGTAAGGGTGAACTTGGCCTTCGGCCAAAAGGCTTCTTGGGTAATGCGTTCCTAGGGCGTTGCCCGAGGCTACGGTGAGCATGGCCGTTGGCCAAAGGCCTCTTTTCACCATAGCCTAGGGCACCGCCCTAGGTAAACATCGGCACCACACGCGTTCGTCGTGCAACGATCATTACGCCCCCCGGCGGGCAAGGCGGCGGCGGTCGGTTTCTTTGAGGATTTTTTTGCGGAGGCGGATCGAGGCGGGCGTGACCTCCACCAGCTCGTCCTCTTCGATGTATTCCAGCGCCATTTCGAGCGACATTACGCGCGGCGGCTTGAGCAGGATGTTCTTGTCGGTGCCCGAGGCGCGCATGTTGGTGAGCTTTTTCTCCCTGGTGGGATTGACGGCCATGTCGCCGGTGCGGCTGTTCTCGCCGACGATCATGCCCTCGTAGACGTCGTCGCCGGGGGCGACGAACATCTCCGCCCGCTCCTGCAGCGTGTCGAGCCCGTAGGCCACCACGCGGCCGGTCACCATCGAGACGAGCACGCCATTGGGCCGCTCGGGGATGTCGCCCTCGACCGGCGCAAAGCGCTCGAAGCGGTGGTGGATCACGGCGGTGCCCTGCGTGGCGTTTAAGAGGCGGGTCCGCAACCCGATCAGGCCGCGGGCGGGGATCGAGAAGACGACGTACGTGTAGGTGTCGTGGCCCGTCATTTCGATGAGCTGCCCGCGGCGGGCGCCGACCAGCTCCATCACCGGGCCCAGCCGCTCGTGCGGCACTTCCACCACCAGGCTCTCGAACGGCTCCTCGGTGACGCCGTTCTTGTGGTGCAGCACCACGTGCGGCTTGCCGATCGAAAGCTCGTATCCCTCGCGGCGCATTGTTTCGATGAGCACGGCCAGGTGCAGCACGCCGCGGCCAAACACTTGCCACGAGTCCATGCTGTCGGTCGGCTCGACGCGCAGCGCGACATTGCGCTCCAGCTCTTTGCGCAGCCGCTCGGCAAGCTGCTGGCTGGTGACGTATTTTCCTTCGCGGCCGGCCAGCGGCGAGGTGTTCGTTCCGAACACCAACAGGGTAGGCGGCGCGTCGACCGAAAACCCCCGCAGCGCCCCCCGGAGCGGGGGGTCGCCAAACCGGTCGCCCATCGTGTCGGC
>CAZHIV010000456.1:0-5612 GCA_964532675.1 uncultured Planctomycetaceae bacterium | reverse complement strand
GAGCTGAGAGCTGAGAGCTGAGAGCTAAGAGCCAGAAGCGACATTTGCGCTACGGCTCCTGCATTTGGACTCTGGCTCTCGACCCTCCGCTCTCGACTCATTCCGCCGTCTCTTCCGACGGGTACGGCACCGGCTCGCCGCGCAATTCGCAGATCGCGTTGAACGCCGCGCGCTGCTCTGACTCCTTCTTACTCCTGCCCCAGGCAGGCGCGAATCGCTGCCGGCCGATCTGCGCCGCCATCTTAAAGCACTTGCTGTGGTCCGGGCCCTTCTCGTCCAGCAGGTGATACGTCGGCGTGACGCCGTTCTCCCGCTGCGCGAATTGCTGCAGCAGCGATTTGTAGTTGCCGCCCGTGTCGCCCGAGGCCGCCGATTCGATTTCCGGCCCGAAGTACGCCAGCACAAACTCGCGGGCAGATTCTATCCCGCCGTCGAGGTAGATCGCCGCGATCAACGACTCCAGCACGTCGGACAACACCGAGGGCGGCACCGCTGGGTGCGTTGTCATGCCTTTGCCCAACACCAGAAACTCGCGCAGACCCAGCGCCTGGCTGATCTTCGCGCAAGTTTGCCGGCTGACCACGATCGACTTGAGCTTCGTCAAGTCGCCTTCCAACTGATCCGGAAACTGTTGAAACAATTGCTCGCACACCACCAGCCCCAGGATCGCGTCGCCGAGAAACTCCAGCCGCTCGTTCGAGCTCAACCGGTGGTCGGCCCCGGAGGCATGCGTCAGGGATGCTTCCAGCAGTTGAAGGTCCGCGAAATGGTAACCCAACCGCTGCTGACAGCGCTCCAATTGGAACACGCGATCCTGATTGGTTACCGGGAGGGATGGCTCGGCCATCATCGATCTCATCGTTTTCGAGCCGGAAGGTCGTGGCCATCCGGCGGCCTGTATAGGGGCTGGCAATGCCTTGCGGGCCGCCCGCGAACTTGCCTGGCGAGCGCCGCATGCGGGTTGGTTTCAGTTGCTCGGGTCAGCGGCTTGTTGCCGTAAAACTAATGGTACATTCGCGCCATGTCAATCCGAACCCAATTCACGCTACGTCACTATTCCGACGCAACAGCGAGGGAATCAACTTCTGCTCCATTTATGAACGAAAAGCCGTCGCAGGTCACTGACGCTCCCAGCGCCGTTGATTAAACTGTTCTCTGAAGCGCACAGCCGTTTACGATTCTCCGCTCCCTGCTCCTCGCTTTCCGTTTCACGCTCCACGCGATTATCAGACCAATTGCTTTCGCTGCTCGACGGCTACCATGATCAACACGCTATACCTCCCGGAACTGCGCGAGATGCTCGAGCTGAGCGACGTCGAGAGTCTGCGTGAGTTCTGCACGGCGTTGCACCCGGCGCGCACGGCGGAATTCATGGAGGGCCTCACGGCAGCCGAATCCTGGACCGTCCTCCAGGCAGCCGACGACACCACGCGCGTGGAAATATTTGGCTATCTCGATCGCCAGAAGCAGATCGAAATCATCGAGACGTGCGACCCCGAAAGCGTGAGCCGGCTGATCGCCGACATGCCGGCCGACGATCGCGTCGACCTCCTCAACGCAGTCGACGAAGAAATCGCGCGCCACCTGCTGTCGCTGCTGCCCGCCGAGCAGCGCCGCGACGTGCTCCGGCTGCAGGCCTATCCGGAAGGTACCGCCGGCGCGGTGATGACCACCGAGGTGGCGAAGCTTCCCGAATCGCTCACCGTCCGCGCTGCCCTCGAAGAGCTTAGCCGCATCGCCGAAAACCTGGAAACCATCTATTACATCTACATTGTGGATGACGACGATCACCTGCGCGGCGCCGTCTCCGCGCGGCAACTGGTCACGCATCTCAACAAGCCCAACATGCCGATCACCGACCTGATGGAGCGGAGCCTCGTCACGGTCGAGGTCACCGATGACCAGGAAGCCGCGGCCGCGAAAGTCGCCGACTACGACTTTCCCGCCATTCCGGTCGTCGACAAAGAGCAGCACCTGGTGGGCATTATCACGCACGACGACGTGATCGACGTGCTGCAGCAGGAGGCCACGGAAGACGCCTACCTGGCCGGCGGCATCGGATCCATTGAAGAAGGCTACTTGAGCGCCTCCTGGTTCCACTTGACCCGCCATCGTGCCGCCTGGCTGGCCCTGCTGTTCGGCGCCGCGATGTTCACCATCCTCGCATTGAAGTCCTACCACGATACGATCAACAGCATTGCCTGGCTGGTGCTCTTCTTGCCGCTTGTGGTATCGAGCGGCGGGAATTCGGGCGGCCAGACAGCGACGCTCGTCATCCGCGCACTGACGACGAAAGAAATCACGCCCGCCCTGTGGTGGCGCGTTGTGCAGCGCGAGCTGCTGACCGGCGCGGCGCTTGGCCTGGTGCTCGGCGCGATCGGCTACGTCGCCGCGTACCTGACTACCGGCTCAGTCGTCGATTCACTCGTCTTGCCGGTGACTCTCATCCTGGTCGTTATCTCCGGGACCCTTGTCGGCTCGACGCTGCCGCTCATTTTCTCCCGGCTCGGTCTCGACCCGGCGCTGATGAGCACGCCCTTCGTGACGGTGATTATCGACGTGCTGGGCATCGTCATCTACATGAACGTCGCCCTGCTGATGCTCCGAGACCTGCAGTAGCAGAATTGCTGCCGCGCACTTCTCTGCGGGCCGCTTGCGGCTTAGCGCTAACCCAGGCAAATCCTACACATCGAGCAGCGCATGCCCCACGTACATCTGCAGCACCTGGCTTTGAACCTTGATCGCCCGGATGAGTATCCAAATCTGGTCCTGGTTGAACGACTTTGGATCCGAGGCAGCCAGTTCTTCCAATTCCTCGGTCATGGCGGCGTGCTGATCGGTCGCCACCTGGAGCTGAAGCCCGGTGCGTTTCCAGGCCTCCTGCAGCGCCCGCCGGTCACGCAGCACCTCCAAGTCGTCGACCGCGTTGGTCAGCAGCAGGCATAGCCGCGCCACGTCCTGCGGCGAGGCGTTCGGCTGTAGCCGCTCGATGTGCTGGGCAAGCTCCGTGCAGGTCATCGTGTTGGGAGTGGGTTGTTTCACGGTTGATTATCGTTGACGAAATTGGGCCGGCGCTCTCCGCCGGCTGGTCGCGATTGTTTCCGTTTTTGCGGCGTTGTCCCAGGCCCCCGGTACGTCGCGGCGCCGGGGTGCAATCTGTGCGCCAGAGAAGCAAGAAAATCAACAAGTAATCTGCCCCGCCGGCCTGGTCTCCGCTTCGTGGGCCCGCCGTCTATCAAAGTCTAGCTTGCCACCGGCACGCTGCCGGGACTGCGGCCGACCGGCATAGGAAAAACGCGCCCATGCCCCGCACCTTGCCGAACTGCTGGCATTTCGCCCGCAAACGCGGCATAATCAGTAGAGGCAATTCCATTCCCAAGAGACGGTCCCATGTACGTTTGCTCCCAATGCGCTGCTTCCCTTGATTCGGCACGCTTCGGCCCCGATCGGCAGACCTGTCCCGATTGTGGCGCCCCCTTACGGGAGGAAATCGATCGCCCCTGGACCGACGTGGCGCGAGTCCGAAACCTCGCCGAGGCCGGCTTTCTGACCGATGAGCTGGCCGGCCTGGGCATCGACGCGCGAATCCATCAATTGGACGAGTTCGGCGCCAGCGGCGATCGTTGGGCGTCGCTCTACCTGATTCGCGTCCCCACCAGCGTGGCCCGCGACGCCGCCGCGCGAATTCGACAACACCTGGCCGATGAGGAAGCGGAACGCGAACCGGAGGCCGTCGCCTTCCGCTTCTCGATCGACGACCAGTCCGCAGACCCACTCTTTTGGCGTCCCGTCGCGATCGTCATCCTCGCCGGCATGGCCAGCTTCGTACTCGGACAGCAGTTCTCGCAGCAGAAAGAGCAGCGGGGGGAGCGCCGGCCGCCGCGCAATTCGCTAGCTTCCGCCGTCGAGGCGGTTGGCCCCCTGGTTACCGAGCCGGCCCACGGCCAGCCTCGGCATCGCCTGACCTTCGACCGCCGCCACCAGACTTGGTTCCTTGACGTCGACCGCGAAGGCGACGGTATTTACGACAGCCGCCGGGCGTTTCACGCTTCTGGCACCGCTTGGTGAACCAGGAGCAGCCGCCTGGCGTCTGGTCGATTGTTCCAACCTCCCACATCCAGCATCCAGCATTCAGCGCCCAGCATGGCCGTACTCGGGGTTAATATCGACCACGTGGCTACCGTCCGCGAGGCCCGCAAAACCAACGAGCCGGACCCCGTGTGGGCCGCCACGCTGGCCGAACTGGGCGGCGCCGACGCCATCACGATCCACCTCCGCGAGGACCGCCGCCATATTCAGGACCGCGACCTCCGCCTGTTGCGCGAATCGGTCGCCGTGCCGATCAACCTCGAGCTGGCCTGTGCGGCCGACGTGCTGGCGATCGCCTGCGACGCGCCCCCCTACCAGGCCACGCTCGTGCCCGAGCGACGCGAGGAAGTGACGACCGAAGGCGGGCTCGACGTCGTCGGGTCGCGCCCGAAGGTAGCCGACGCCGTACGCCGCTTGAAAGACGCCGGCATCGTGGTGAGCCTGTTCCTCGATCCCGACCCGGCGCAGATCGATGCCGGCGCCGAGCTGGGCGCCGACGCGATTGAGCTCCATACGGGTGTTTACGCGGAGGCCACACTGCGGCATCGCGGCCAGGAAACGCAAGCTGCCCTCGCGACGCTCGTTGCCGCGGCTCATCGAGTCCGTGCCGCCGGACTTACGCTCAACGCCGGGCACGGCCTCACCTACCGCAACGTCAAGCCGATCGCCGCCATCGAAAGCATGCACGAGCTGAACATCGGCCACAGCATCGTCGCCCGCGCCATTATGGTCGGCCTCGAACAGGCGGTGCGCGACATGAGGCGACTGATCTCCTAAACGCTATTGGAAGCGGTTTTGCGTCAGCAGGACACGCATGTGTCATCGTGGCCGATAACCGCCGATTATCATCGGCATCGGCTTCAACTCTCTCTTCAACGGATCAAGCGCCAAGCCAAGCGATTCCAACGTCGTTGCGCCAAGCAAATTACTATCGCCCTCTTCGCCGAAGATGACGTCGGCGATACCGACCTTTTCCCCATATCTGAAAAATGCGCCGCCGCGCCGGCGAGCCATCTTCTCACCGTTTGCCAGCCAAAAAACTTCCTCGGATATCGGCTTGATCCCAAGCTCATCGAGAACAGTTGCCGGCGCGACCGTATAGATGGCCCCCGAGTCGACCATGAATTCGACCGTGAGCGTGTTCTTCGTGTCGGCGGGATTGCCAACCTCGACATCAAGAAAAGTTATTCCCACGTGTCGCGCCCCTCGATAATGAGTTGGTATCAGCATATGCCATTATACCTCCAACGACGAGAGCCGACCAAGGACGGTTCTACACTTCATAGACGATTCGCCCGCGGTGTTGGCTGCGGCTGATGCGGTCGGTGGCGTAGAGGCCGGCCAGGACGAATTCGACGCAGCTCGCGCGGACCGCTTCGTTCTCGCTGGCGTTCACTTCGAACGCCTTGTCCCAGATGGGCGGCACGCGCTTGACGAGCTCCGCGTAGTGCGAGGAGGACAGCATGTCGCCCTCCTCGATCTTGACGCCCTTCGAAAAAATCTCGGCGATCTCCGCCAGCCCG
>CAZHIV010000455.1:0-7615 GCA_964532675.1 uncultured Planctomycetaceae bacterium | reverse complement strand
ATCGATGCTTGCGGCTCAGTGGCACAGGCCGCTGGCCTGTGCCGCAGTTTTGCAGTTCCTCCGCACCGGCTAGCAGCCGGTGCCACTAGTTATGAAACCGGTTCTAATAAACACCGAAGTTATTTTTGAGGCATCCCTTAGCGATGCGCTTCGAGCGTACGATCCGTGATAGCCGCAGCAGCATCGCGCTGCTATACTTGTCGTGTTGAATACTCTGCGCAAGCATTTCGGGAGCAACTTTATGGCAACTGACTACACCGCAGTTGTACAGCAGGATGGCGAATGGTGGATTGGTTGGGTCGAGGAAGTCCCCGGTATCAATTCGCAGGGCCAAACGCGAGACGAGTTGTTGGAGAATCTCCGCGATGCGCTCAAAGAAGCACTGGAAATGAACCGAGCCGATGCGCTGGCGGCGGCGGGGAATTCCTATGAAGAAGTGAGCCTCTCGGCGTGAAGCGGCAAAAACTGCTGAAGCATCTCCGCCAACAGGCGTGTGTGCTCGTCCGGGAAGGCCGGCGGCATTCGTGGTGGGGTAACCCGGCCAACAATCGCCGTTCGTCGGTCCCACGGCACACTGAAATCCCGGACCCGCTGGCCCGCAAGATTTGCCGCGACTTGGGCGTGGATGAGCCCTAGACGATATCGTTCACTCAATTCAACCGCCGGCCGTCCTCCGTGGCGAAGAGGTGGTAAGCGCCGGGGCGGACGGAAAGGGGCAGTTGCATGCCGGGCTCGACCGGGGCGTCGGCGGCCAGGCGTGCGACGTGCTCGCCGCCGGCGAGCGAGAAGTGGGCGATCGTTTCGTGGCCCATGTGCTCGACCACGTCCAGCGTGACCGTGCCTAGGCGAAAGCCGTTTTCCGTCGGTCCGCCGAGCTGAGGCGGTTCAGGTGCTCGGCCCGCGGCGCCAACCTCTAGAAGCAAGTCCTCGGGGCGGATGCCCAACAGGGCGGGGCCGGCGGGCGTCGCGCGGTCGAGTTCCAGTTCGCCGAAGTCCGCCGGGATGAACCCGGCGGCTCTCTCGACACCGGCGGCTCTCTCGACAACGGCGGCTCCCTCGACACCGGCGGCTCTCTCGTTGCCCGCCGCGCCGTTCGCGCCCGCAAAGCGGAACACGCCGTCTTGCACCTGGCCGGAGATGAAGTTCATCGGCGGGCTGCCGATGAACGAGGCCACGAAGCGGTTCGCCGGCCGGCGGTAGATCTCCATCGGCGTATCGACTTGCTGAATGACACCCTGATCGAGCAGCACGATCCGCTCGCCGAGCGTCATCGCTTCGACCTGGTCGTGCGTCACATAAATGATCGTGGTCGCCAGGCGGCGGTGGAGCCGGGCGATTTCGGCCCGCATCTGCACGCGCAGCTTGGCGTCGAGATTCGAGAGCGGCTCGTCGAACAGAAACACCTTCGGCTCGCGCACAATGGCGCGGCCCAGGGCCACTCGCTGGCGCTGGCCACCGGAGAGCTCGCGCGGCCGGCGCTCCAGCAGCGCTTCGATCGAGAGGATTTCGGCGGCCTCGCGGACTCGCTTCTCGATCTCCTTCTTCGGCGTGCGGCGCATTTTGAGGCCAAACGCCATGTTCTGAAACACCGACATGTGCGGATAGAGGGCGTAGTTCTGAAAGACCATGGCGATATCGCGCTCGCCCGGCTGCACGTTCGTCACCGGTCGGTCGCCGATGTAGATTTCGCCGCCGGTCGTTTCCTCCAAGACCGCGATCAACCGCAGCGTCGACGATTTGCCGCAGCCGCTGGGCCCCACCAGCACGATAAACTCCCCATCGGCAATCTCGAGACTAACGTCGCGGACGGCGTGGAAGCCGTTTGGGTACTGCTTGTCGAGATGTTTCAGAACGACGTTAGCCACGAGGAGAGGTCGGAGGTCGGAGGCCGGGGGTCAGACGGATTGCGGTTCGGGCCGCTGCTATGCCACTAATCTATCAAAGGCAAGTCGGCGGGAGAATGCAACTGGTGGGCGAGTCCCCGATGTTCTGATTGGCGGTTCGGCCATTACGTCGATGATCGGCGGCGATTACAATGGCACATTCGCGGCCGATTGGGCCGGCGCGGCCTATCGGGCCGGCTGAGTCTGTTGGCAACTCGCTTGCTTCACACGACGAACGACAACTCGATGGGAAAGACGCCGATGATGATCCGTTTCGGTTGTGTTTTTGGCTTGATCTTGGCGGCGCTGGCTGGTGCGAAAGCACAGGGCGGCGATTCGGCGAAAGTAGATGCGCAGGAAACTCGCGGCCGCCCCCTCACGCGCTGGGCCGGCGACGTCGATCCATCCGCGCCACTGCCCGAATATCCACGGCCGCAGTTGGTCCGCGACCAATGGAAGAACCTCAACGGGCGGTGGGAGTATTCGATCGCGGAGCGCAAGGCGTCGCGGCCCGACTCCTGGGACGGCCGCATCGTGGTGCCCTTTGCGCCGGAATCGTCGCTCTCGGGCGTCCAGCGGCGAGTCGGCGTGGACAAGCGGCTCTGGTATCGGCGCACCTTCGACGTCCCCCACGACTGGCGCGGCGGCCGCGTGTTGCTGCATTTCGGGGCCGTCGACTGGGAAACCACAGTTTGGGTGAACAACAAGAACGTGGGCACGCACCGTGGCGGTTACGATCCGTTCTCGCTCGATATTACCGACGCGCTCCACGGCGGCGGCGACCAGGAGCTTCTCGTCGCCGTGTGGGACCCGACCGACGACGGTCCGCAGCCGCGCGGCAAACAGACCGACGAACCCAAGGGCATCTGGTACACGCCCGTCACGGGCATCTGGCAGACCGTCTGGCTCGAGCCGGTGCCCGATTCGAGCATCGAGCGGCTCGATATCGTGCCGGATTTCGACGCCAAGCGAATGCGCGTCACGGTCAACACACGGGACGCAAAGGGAGAACAGCAAGTCGTGCTGAAGGTCACGCGGCTGTCGCAATCCGACGAGGAGGCAACGACGCCGGACGTGCGGGCCGAGGGCCGGCCGGGCGAACCGATCGTGCTCGATCTGGGCGACGACGCAAAGGCCTGGTCGCCGGACGAGCCGTGGCTCTATCAATTCGAGGCCCTGCTCGTCGACGCGGCGGCGGGCGAGCCGGTCGACACGGTGACGAGCTACTTCGGACTCCGCAAGATCGCCGTGGCAAAGGATGCCGAGGGCGTCGACCGGCTGTTTGTGAACGGCCAGCCGCTGTTCCAGTTCGGGCCGTTGGATCAAGGGTGGTGGCCGGACGGATTGTACACCGCGCCGACCGATGAGGCGCTGCGCTATGACATCGAGTTCACGAAAGAGGTGGGCTTCAACATGGCCCGCAAGCACGTGAAGGTCGAGCCGGCCCGCTGGTATTACTGGGCGGACAAGCTGGGCCTTTTGGTGTGGCAAGACATGCCGCACGGCATGCAGGGCGGCGGCCGCGGCCAGAATCACGTCATGCGCAACCAGGCCGACCTCGAGCTGCCCGAGCAGGCGCGTGAGATCTTCCGGCGCGAGCTGAAGGCGATGATCGACGCGCTCGACAACCACCCGTCGATTGTCGTCTGGGTGCCGTTCAACGAAGGCTGGGGACAGCACGACACCAACGACATCTTACGCTGGACCAAGGAGTACGATCCGACGCGGCTTGTGGACGGCCCCAGCGGCTGGGCCGACCGCGGCTACGGCGATATGAAGGACGTGCACAGTTATCCCGGGCCGGACATGCCCGCGCTCGAAGAGGGCAGGGCGGCGGTGCTGGGTGAGTTCGGCGGGTTGGGCTTGCCCGTGACCGGCCACCTGTGGGAAACCCGCAATAACTGGGGCTACCGCACTTACGAAACGGCCGACGAGTTGCAAGTCGCCTACAAGGCGCTCGTCGACCAGCTACCCGGGTTGATCCAGCGCGGCCTCGCGGCGGCGGTGTACACGCAGACCACCGATGTCGAGATCGAAGTGAACGGCCTCATAACGTACGACCGGGAAGTCGTGAAATTCGATCCCGAACGGCTGCGAGAGTGGAACCAGCAGGTGATCCATTCGCCCATCTCCACCGCCGACGAAGCATCGGCGACGAGCGCGAACCGATAAGACGGATTGCAATCAAATGGCCGCCGAGACACTAGAACCGGTTTCAAAACTAGTGGCACCGGCTGCCAGCCGGTGCGGAAAACTGGAAACTGCGGCACAGGCCAGCGGCCCGTGCCACTGAGCGGCAAGCATCAATGGTATTGAAACCGGTTCTAGACAGGCTCGTTGCCGGTGCCGCGGAGCGCTTCGAGCATCGTTACGGCCGCCGGCCGCGGTGGATCGCGGCGGCTCCCGGCCGCGTGAATATCATCGGCGAGCACGTCGATTACAACGACGGCTTCGTGCTGCCGATGGCGATCGACCGCTACTGCGTGATCGCCGCCGCGGAATGCAACGGCGAGGCCCAACTTTTCAGCGTCGCGGCCGACGAGGAAGCGACCATTCCGCTCTCCGCGCCCCGCCGGCACGCCGCCGCGGGCCACTGGTCGAACTACGTGGCCGGCGTCATTGCCGGCTGCAACGAGCTGAACATGCGACCGGCCGGTTTTCAGGCCGTGATCGAATCGAGCGTGCCCGTCGGCGGCGGGCTTTCCAGCAGCGCGGCGCTGGAGGTGGCCGCCGCCACACTCGTCGAGGCAATCACCGGGCAGACGCTCGATCCTGTGGCGAAAGCGCTCCTCTGCCAGCAGGCCGAGCACCAATTCGCCGGCGTGCCCTGCGGCATCATGGACCAGTTCGCGTCGGTCTTGTGCCGGGCCGACCACCTGATGCTGCTGGATTGCAGGTCGCAGGGCGTCGAGCACATCCCCTTTCAAGACGCCGGCGTGACCGTGCTCGTCATCAACACGAACGTGAAGCATGAGCTCTCCGGGGGCGAGTACGCCGCGCGGCGCGGGCAGTGCGAATCGGCGGCCAGGGGATTGGGCGCCCGCTCGCTGCGCGACGCAACGCTCGACGAGCTCGAAGCGCAGCGCGACCGGCTGGACGACGTCGAATTGCGCCGCGCCCGCCACGCCATCGGCGAAATCGCCCGCACGACCGCGGCCGCCGCGGCAGTGCGGGCGGGCGATTGGCCGGAAGTGGGCCGGCTGATGTACGCCAGCCACGACTCGCTCCGCGACGATTTCGAAGTGAGCTGCCCCGAGCTGGATTTGCTGGTCGAGCTAGCCCGCGGAGCGGGCAGCGCGGTGATCGGCTCCCGCATGACGGGCGGCGGTTTCGGCGGCTGCACGGTGAGCCTGGTGGAAACGGCCCGAATCGACGACGTCGCCACGCATCTCGCGAGTGCCTACCGCGCCGAAACGGGCATCGAGCCGACCGTCCTCACGAGCCGCCCGGCGCGCGGCGCCCATGTCGTCCGCGGGTGAAGGGCCGGAGCCGTTTCGCGAGAGCGACTCGCTCTAGCGCAGCACGGCGGGCCGCCGCAGGCAGCACGACGCCATCGCCGCGACGAGAAGCATCACGGCCGTCGCCGGCTCGGGCACCGCGGTGCTGTTGAACGACGGGGAGCCGCCGGCCGAGGTTTGTCCGAAGTTGGTCACCCAATCCGTATACCCCTGCGCGCCGCCGTAGGCGTTCGGGTCGCTGCGCCAAGTCGCATAGTCGGCCGCATCGACGGTGCCGTCGCCGTTGTGGTCGCCGTCGAGCCCGATCGCAAAGGGCAGCATCACCTCGATGCTCATGTCGTCGTTCAGCACGAAAGGCACGACGTACTCCTGGCCATTGTACGTCACCGTGATCTCGTATTCGCCCTTGAACGCGCGCAGCAGGTACTCGCCCGCCCCGTCGGAGGCGCCCATCTCGTCGGTCCACCACTGGTTGAACACGAGGTCCTGATACGCCTGTAACGAAGGCTTCTCCGTCCAGTTGTTGCGATACAGCGCCGCGTTGGGCATCCAGTGGCTGCCTTGCCAAAAACCCCACATGGTGACGGCTTCCATGGCAGGGTGGCTGAACATCACCGTCAGGTAGTCGTGCATGAGGTCGCCTTGCCAGGCCTCGTTGGTGCCGACGTCGATGTCGAACTCGGTGGCCCGCAGCGGCACTCCCTTATCGGCGAAGCGGTCGATGCGGTTGTAGACCTGCTGCGGCGAGCTGCTATTCACGCGCCCCCACTCGTTGATGAAGTGGGCCTGGAAACCGATTCCGTCCGGCGCCGCGTCGTTGGCAATCAGATAATCGATGATCCGCTCGTAGTCGTTGGCCCGCGAGTTGCCCGCGATGATGTCGTCCTCGTTGATCCACAGCGGCATAGGGGCTCCGCCCAGCCCGCCCTGGGCGACGCTCTGGTTGATGACGTCGCGGGCGTGCTGGATGATGTCGACATAGAAATCGAGCCCTTCGGCATAAACGCCGCCATTCTCCATGCGGTTTTCGTAGGTGTCGTTAAGCCAACCGACCGGATGGTTGATCACGTCCCACTCGAACACCCGCGTGCCGACGGTGGGCAGCTTGTCGCTGATATGGTCGAAGATCCGCTGCGGCAGCGTGTTGACATTCTGCGAGGTGCCGTAGGCGTCGTTGCCGCTCCAGGTGGCCCACGACAGATAATGGCCGCGGGTGGGCAGGCCGTTGGCATCCAGCCAGTCGAGCGCATCCTCCGTCTGCGGCCAATTGAAGCCGGGACCCCAGAGCCCGATCCAGGGCGGATACTTCATGTCGTTCTCGAAGACGACCTGGTTGAAGTTCTCCAGCAGCTTTTCGCGGTACATCACGCCGTTGGGCGACGTGTCGGTGATCCAGTCGGCCGTCACGGCCGTGCCGAATCCGAACGTGTGCCGCTTCATCTCGATGTGCACATCGGCGCCCGAGACCGCCTGGCTCCCACTGTCGACGACGCTCACCGTGAGATCGGCCTTGCGGTATTGCTCGATCCGCTGGTTGGCCTGGGTCAGCCACAGCTGGGCCGCCGCGGGCCGCGGCAGGCCCAGCAGAATGGCTGCGCTGGCGCAAAGGATCGCCCAACGACGCGGCCGAAAAAGCGTCGGTCGATAGCAACAGAATGAAGGTCCGATACGCATGCGGGTTCTCCGTTCCGGGAGGTCGTTCGGGCAATTGCGGATGACAGGCTCAAGCGTAAATCTCTTGGACCGCCAATTCGACCGAGCCGATGTCAACTATCGCTGCGAGATCATCGTCCATCCAGTCGACAATCCGATCATAGCCCTCCTCGCGTTGGTCGTATTCAAGCGCCAAGTCCAACGCCTTCGCGTTATCCCCTGCGTCGATCGCGATACTGCCTTGGCGCAAGGCGTGCGTCCGCGTGGGCCCGCCGTGATCGCCCAGGCCGGTGAGTTTTACGGCGGCCGCCGTTACGCCAAGTTGGTTGTTGTTACCGGTCGGGAATGCGCCACTGGGCGACGAGCCGATCAGATTGTAGGAACTGGAGCTCCCGAAGGTTCCCGGGTAGGTGCCGGTGGCTTGTCCCAGATCGGCGGCAATCCCATTATCCACGTGGCCCGCATAATTGCCGACGACGATGGTGTTGTGCATCGTAATTGTCCCACCATCGCTCGCGTGCACCCCTCCCGTTGCCGAGCTGGTTCCTGACGTATTGTTCTTGTCCGCCCGGTTGTTTGTGATCGTTACACTCGTCAGTGCTGCACTGCCAAACGTTACAA
>CAZHIV010000454.1:0-17787 GCA_964532675.1 uncultured Planctomycetaceae bacterium | reverse complement strand
GATTCCACTGGGGCTATACTGCACTTCCACCGCCAACCTTCATTTCTAATTCGTCGCCGATGCCATGTCCACGTACTCAACTCGAATCGGGCTCTCACTCTTCGCCGTATATCTCGTGCTGTACGGCGGCTTCGTGCTGCTCGCTGCTTTTTCTCCCGAAACGATGGAAGCCACGCCGCTGGCCGGAGTGAACTTGGCAATCTGGTACGGCTTCGGCCTGATCGTGGCGGCCATTCTATTGGCGCTCATTTACGGTTGGGCCCGCCGCCTCGGACCGGGCGCCATCGATGGGCCACCGGACGGCGAAAGGGGCGAACGTTGAATCAAGAGCCTTCGTTGCTGGCCATTGGCGTGTTTGTGGCGTTTGTCGCGGTAACGCTCGGCCTGAGCGCTTTCCTGGGCAAAAAGGCCCGCTCGTCGGCCGGCTACTTCGCGGCACACGGCCAGATACCGTGGTTCGTCAACGGCGTGGCGTTTGCCGGCGACTATCTCTCGGCCGCCTCGTTTCTGGGCATCTGCGGCATGATCGCCTTTCACGGCTACGACGGATTCCTGTACTCGATCGGTTACCTCGCCGGATGGGTCGTTGCGCTGTTCGTCGTTGCCGAGCCGATGAAGCGTCTCGGCAAATTCACGTTCGCCGACGCGCTCAACGCCCGCTTCAATTCGCCCGGCATCAAGCTGGCGGCGGGCGTGAGTACCCTGGCCGTCAGCGTGTTCTATCTCATTCCGCAGATGGTCGGCGCGGGCGTGCTCGTGCAACCGCTGCTCGGCCTGCCCCATTGGCTCGGCGTGGTGCTCGTCGGTGCGGTCGTGATAGTCATCGTAATGACGGCCGGCATGGTTTCGACGACCTGGGTGCAATTCATCAAGGGCTCGCTGCTTGTGGGCTTCAGCGCCCTTCTGACTGTGATGATCCTCCTGCGCGGATTTGAAGTAAGGCACGACACCTACCAGGCGCCGGAAGTTGTAACTCGTCCCGACGGCACCGTCTTGCTCAACGGTAATCCGCTCGGCCCGGAGGTACGCGAGAGTCAGCTTCCCCCGTTGGCCTACGTCAGCCGATTGCCGGGGGATGCACAAAGAACCGGCCCGCTGGGGCCGCTGGAGTTCTTCAGCACGCTCCAGCAAAGCGAAGTCGTGCTCACCACCGTGGACACTCGTCGCGCCGACGATGGATCAATCATTCAAAGCTACTCACGCCGGACCGTTCCCGGCAGCCAGGTCCTCCGGCCAGGAGAGCATCCGACCTTCAAGGGCATTCGCAGCGGCAAGCTTTTGGACAAGCTCAATTTCATCTCACTCATGTTCGCGCTGTTCTGCGGAACCGCCTCGCTGCCACACATCCTCATACGCTACTACACGGTGAAGAGCGAAGCCGCGGCGCGCAAGAGCACGATCGTCGGTATCGCCTGCATCGGATTCTTCTACGTGCTGACGCTGTACATGGGCCTGGGCGCGATGACGAGCGGAGCCCTGACGGTCACCGACAGCAATATGGCTGCCCCGCTGCTCGCGCGCAGCTTCAGCGAGCTGCTGTTTTCGATCATTTCCGCGATAGCCTTCACGACCGTCCTGGGCACCGTCAGTGGCCTCATCCTGGCCTCTGCCGGAGCGGTCACGCACGACTTGCTCGAAAGCTCCGGCGCGGTGCATCTCACCGATTATGAACGTGTCCGCATCGCGAAAATCGCGTCGATGGGCGTGGGCGTCGTCGCGATCGTGCTGGGCATCCTCTTCAAAGAGATGAACGTGAGCTACCTCGTCGGCTGGGCGTTCAGCGTCGCCGCGAGCGCCAACCTGCCCGCCCTGGTGATGCTGCTCTTCTGGCGCGGCACCACGCGGCAGGGCATCATCGCGGCCGTGATCGTCGGCATGGCCAGCTCGCTGGCCTGGATCCTCCTTAGCGGCGAAACGTTTGAAAAGGTCTACGGAATCTCGGCGGAAAGCGCGCTCGTGCCGTTCAGTCAGCCCGGCATCGTTACCATCCCGCTCGGCTTTGCCACGCTGATTGTCGTTTCACTCATCACACGCCAAAAACATGGCGAGCTCGCTAGCTCGGCCTGACAGCCAAGGCGCACCCAATGCCTGAACCGCTTCAATCGCTGTTCACGCGCCGAACCCTTTTCGCGACGTTCGCCTTGTCGATCCTGTTTATCGGTTTGCTCTATCTGGAAAACCGCCCTTGGTGGTGCGAGCAGGGTCTCGGCATTTGGAGCGCCGCCTGGACCCACTGCTCGTCGCAGCACTTCCTCGATCCCTACTCGCTGACGCACGTGTTGCACGGCGTCATCTTCTACTGGCTGCTGCGGCCATGGGCAGCCAAAGTTGCTCTCCATTGGCGGACAGTCGCCGCCATCGGCCTCGAAATCGCCTGGGAGCTGCTCGAGAACTCGCCCTGGGTCGTCGAACGCTACCGCCAGCAAACGGCCGCACTCGACTACACGGGCGACAGCATCCTCAACGCCGTTGGCGACGTCGTCACCACGGGAATCGGAGTCGTTTTCGCATCGCAATTCTCGTGGAAGGCATCCGTGGCCCTGTTCCTGGCCGTCGAGCTCGGCCTGCTGTATTTCGTGAGGGACGGCCTGACGCTCAACGTCTTCATGCTCCTGTTCCCACTCGAATCGCTCAAAGAATGGCAGCTCGACGCGATGGGCAACTAAGTTTTCTAAATCCACTCATCTACGGCGGAGACGAACGACCACGGCCAGCACCGCTGCCGCCGCCAAGAGCAGCGACCCCGGTTCCGGGACGCGGCCCGGCGCTGCCGCGCCGCTGCCGCCGGCCGACGTGCGACCGAAGTTGGCCAGCCACCGCTCGTACTCCGTCTCGTCGATGGGCCCCGGCGTGGGATTGTTCGGCAAGTTGTTATTCGTCCCGACGTTCTTGCGCCACACGACGTAATCGGCAGCATCCACCAAGCCGTCGTCGTTGTAATCGCCGGGTAGCAGTCCGGCGACGGCGGCGATCCGTCGCACGCGCCCGTCGTGCTTGTTGAGGATGTAAATCTCACCGTCCGGGCCGACGCCGAACCGCAGGTCCGTGCGATTGAGGCCCTGATTTCCGCTGGCGTCGCGGATGATCTGCAGCAGCGTTTTCTCCTGGCCGTTGTGCACTAGCCGCAATTGCACGAACGGCGCCAAATGCCCGCCATACATACTGGAGAGATTGGAAAAGTCTTCGCGCTGCTCGAGGTCATTGACGTCGACCGCGAAGATGGCCCCGCTGTTCTGGGCGAACTCGCCGAAGAAGTACAATCCCTCAAGCTCCGGCACGCCCGACCCGCGATAGACCGAGCCGCCCACCACGCTCCACAGCCCCTCGATATTGTCGTTGTTGTCCCAGTCGTGGTCGTACTGCAGGACGGGATACGTGAAAGCGTCCGTCGCATGATTGGCCGGCAGCGTGTCGACGATATTGTTGTTGCCGGAAAACGATCCGGTGGTCTGAAACGTGCCTTCGCGCAAGTCCCAGCCGTAGTTCGCCCCGGCCGTGCCGAGATTGATCTCCTCAATATTCGACTGACCGATATCCGAGATCAGCATCTTCTGATTGCCGGCCGTGTCGAACGTAAAGCGGTGCGGATTCCGCAGGCCATACGCCCAAATCACGTTCTGCGAGGTGCTCGTGTTGCTGCTGACTCGAAACGGATTGTCAACCGGGACACTGTACGGATTACCGCCCGATACCAGCGGGTTAATTCGCAGGATGGAACCATGGGGACGATTCAGGTCTTGACCGGTGTTGTGCGGATCGATCGGGTTCGGCGGGAAGTTGTTGCCGCCGTCGCCCAGTGCGATGTACAAGTTGCCGTAATCGGCGTCGCCGTCACCTGCGTTGGGATTGAACCCGATCTGGCCGATATTGTGGTCGTCAAACGGCTGGCCAATCCGCATCAGCTCGCGGTACGAGGACGTGTTCACCGTACCGTGCGAATTGACAGTCCACTCTCCCAAGACCGAATCATGGTTCAGACCCGGGGGCGACGGAAAAACAGCAGGTTGCGGATTACCCACAAGCGGCACGAAGCCATCTCGGCTGTGTGCAGTGTAGAACTTCCTATAACCCTGCGACTGCGGATCGTTGAAGCCCGGATGAAACGCCAGCCCGCGCACGCCCCTTTGAGCGCCCACGTTAAAGTTCTGCACGGCCGTCGATAGATCTAAAAACAGCGAGGGCGTCGGCGTCGCGGCGGCCGGATCGAAGGAATAGATGCGGCCCCGCTGGTCGATGACGTAGGCCAGGCCCGGCGCGCCGCCCGCCGTGAGGAATTCCAGCCGCGGCGCTTGGCCGCTGCTGTTGGGGACCGTCAGCACGTCCTCGATCTCGATCGACCAGTTCGACGTGGGGATCGTCGCATTGAGCGGATTTCCGGCCGGAAACGCGGCCCACACCGGCGCGGCGCTTGTCAGCATCGCCGCCAAAGTGTAAACGCCACAGGTTGTCGTTCGCATTGTCGCTCTTCTTGGTAGGTTCTTCAGGATGACATATCGCATTCAACTTCGCTTATCGCAAACGTGCTTCACGCGCTTGCCACCGACACGCCCTCATGCGGAAAACCACAACCGTCGACCAGATTAACATAACCGCCGCACCGGGCTCAGGGATGTTCGCTGCCGCCGGGCTACTGCCGCCCCCTGTCCCGCCGGTCCTCGCCGTGCCGAAGTTCGCCCGCCAGACGCCGTATTGCGCCGACGTGTACATCACGCCCAAGCCCTTGCGCCACAGCACATAGTCGGCCGCGTCCACGACGTCGTTCAAATCAAAGTCGCCCGCCAGGTTGGCCGACCCGGCGATCCGCGCCGGGGACCCCACGTCGATGTGCAAATGGTTCTGATGGCTGCCCGATGTGTCATCATAGAGCGACGTCGTAGGATTCAGCGCGGCGATGCCGTCGTAGATATCGTCGTTCGACGTGATGATCCGTATCGTGCGTCCGCTGGCTGCGGCCCGGATAAAGGCACTTGCGTGATTGATCACGATTTGTTCTTCCGCGCTTCGAATCCCGTTGCCGCCATTCCATGTCGACTGGTTCGTATACAGGTCGATGTCGGTGCCCACCAGGTGCGTGCTGTGACAACAGGACGAGCCATACCCGTCGGCCATGGACAACGCGTTGATGCGCTGCGTTCGGCCCGTCTCCGCCTTCGCCAAGGCCGAGCCTTTTTGAATAAGATCGATCGTCCAGCTCGTCGCGAAACGCTCGGGCTGCGGCGTAAGGCCCGTGCGAGCGCCGGTGCCCGGGTCGCGGCCGGGATAGATGTCGAAATCGCCGATCATCGTCGCGGTGGAAAAGGTCCCCGGCGGCTGCGGGTCCGGATCGATGAGCTCCTCCCAAGTCGGCGCATTGGCCGCATTCAGCCAGCCGGCCGTGTTCGGCCCGATGATCCCATCCACGTTCGCCTGCGTCGTGTTCACGCCGCCGACGAACGCCGCTTGAAAAGTCCGCGTCGCCCCGTCCGTCAAAGGACCAAAATCGCCGTCGACCGCCAACGGCGAGCCTCCTTCCGGCACGAACCCGAAATAACGCAAACGCTGCTGCTGCTGGGCGACGTACAGAGGGTTGTTCTCCGACCGATTGATCCGCTCCAAACTCTGCTGCACCGAACCGGCCCCGCTGCCCGTGTAACCAGGACGCACGGCGACGCTAAAAGTCTTCGGCTGGCCGTTGACGAGGAAGCTGCCGCTCAGCGTCCCCTGAAACCCGCGGGCCGCCGGGTCGGTGTCGCCGGCCCCTGGCGTATTCCGCGCCGGGTTCGCAAACACCCACAGTCGCCCCGAACCGCCGAACGACTGGCCGGTAAGCGTGTCGCTCGTCAGCACGGTGTGCCCGGAGAAGCCGCTGACGTTAAGGCCGCTGAAAGTCGATCCCGGACTCACGCCCGGCAACGCCGCCAGATTGATTTCGATCGCGTCCCCGGATCGCCCGAAAAAGCTGAAGTCCGCCGCGCGGCCCGGATACGCCATTGAACACGTGACGACGACCAGCGGCGCAACGACAGATCGTATCCAGTTCATAATTGCCAACCTTCATCTGACTCCGACGATCAAATCCGCCGCCTGACGCGCATGCTTTCAGTCTAACTGACTACTGAGAAACCCGCCAACACGATGCCGGCACGAGCGCCGGCACGCCATTTAGATCGATGGCAATGTTGCCGCCGGGCTCGCTAATTCAGATGCCCCATCGCGCCGCTCTGATATTCGGCGACTGCCTGCCGGATTTCCTCCGCCGAGTTCATCACAAACGGCCCCTGGCCGACGACCGCTTCGCCGATCGGTTCGCCGGAGAGTAAAAGCGCGGCCGCCGGGGCGTCGCAGCTCAGCGCGATATGTTCGCCCGCACGTTCCAAAACTGCCAACCCGACACCGCCCACTTCCTCGGAGCCGTTGAGCTTGAGGCGACCGGTGCGCACCAAAAGTAGCGCGGTGTGCCCCGCAGGTATCGGCACGTTGAATTCGCCGGCGGCCTCCAACTGCACGTCCCAAAGATTAAGGGGCGTGAATGTTTGAGCCGGCCCAATTACGCCTTGAAATTCGCCGGCGATGACGCGAATAATCGAGCCGTCCTTGCGAACGGTCGGAATCTGCCCGCTGAGAATTTCCTGATACCGCGGCGACAATTTCTTGGCCTCCGCCGGCAGATTGACCCATAGCTGCACAACCTCGAACAGCCCGCCGCCGCGCGTGAACTGCTCGCCGTGGAACTCCTCGTGCACTATCCCGGACGCGGCCGTCATCCACTGCACGTCTCCCGGCCCAATCTTTCCCCGATTGCCGGCCGAGTCCCGGTGCTCCAGCTCACCCTGATAAACAATCGTCACCGTCTCGAAGCCCTTGTGGGGATGCTCGCCGACGCCTCGCCGGTCCGCCGACGGCGCGAACTCGTGCGGCCCGGCGTAGTCGAGCAGCAGAAACGGATCGACGCCCGCATCCCGATACGAAAACAGGGTCCGCACCGGAAACCCGTCGCCCACCCAGTGAAGCGGCGCGTCGCGAACCACCCTGTCAATTTGCTTCGCCGCCATCGATTACGCCTTGCTGAGCGCGTTATAGCTCGTAATGAGATTCTGGTACGCCGGCAGATGATTCGCCAGCAAGGTCGCAAGGCCTTCCATGTTGTTGCGCCAATCCCGCTGCAATTCGCAAGCCACGGCAAACCAATTGGTCATCACCGCACCGGCATGTGCCATCCGCATCAGCGCCGCATCCCGGACCGACGTGTTGAACGTCCCCGACGCGTCCGTCGCTACGAAGACTTGATAGCCTTCCGCGAGCGCCGAGAGCGCCGGGAACGCCACGCACACATCGGTCACGACGCCCGCCATGATCAATTGATTGCGGCCCGTGTCTTTGATCGCTCGCACAAAATCCTCGTTGTCCCAGGCATTAATCTGCCCCGGACGAGGAATGTAGGGCGCCTCCGGAAACATCTTCTTCAGTTCCGGCATGATCACTCCGTTCGGCCCGTTCTCGAAGCTCGTGGTGAGAATCGTCGGCAGCTTGAACAGTTTCGCGATGTCGGCGAGCGCCAGCACGTTGTTTTTGTATTCGTCCGGCGAGTAGTCCTGAACCAGCGACAACAGCCCTGCCTGATGATCGATGAGTAGCATCACGGCGTCGTCGGCCGAGAGACGATTGTCAGCAGCCATGTCCATTTTCCCTTTGCGGAACGAGGATTGTCAGCCCTGCTTACTTCTACTGAGTTTTCGCCGGGCTAGCAATCGGCCATCGGCGGTCCCTGGGCCGCGGAAAGATCCTGTCGAAACACACTGTTGCCGCACTGGGGGCGGAACTATTCCAAGTCCGCAAGCGTCTTTTCCTTCAGTCTCGCCGCATAGTCGCCCAGTCGGGCCGGCGCACTGGGCCATTCCGTCGAAGCGGCTTTTATCGAGTCGACCGCCGGCAGCGCCCTTTCGTCGAGCTTGTCCACCGCGTTCCAGGCCGCCACGGCCAGGAAGTAGTTTCCCGGCGGCCGAATATAGTGAAAAAGCACGTCCAAAGCCGGATGCGCGTCGGCCTCGCTGCCGAACCGGCCGAGTGACTCCGCGGCGGTGATTCGCACGATGGGCGATTCATCCCCCAGTGCGGCAACAAGCCGTTCATAGCCGGCATGCACGCCCACCTCTCGGTGCGCCGACAACCCCACCGCGCCCCAGTACCGAACACCGCTGTCCGCATGCTCGAGTAGGTTCGCAATCTTGGGCAGGTCGGCAGCGTCACCCGACGTCGCCAGCGCTGCCGCGGAGAAGATCGTCTCAAAATCGTAACGCCTCGGATCATGCCCTAACTCGTACGGCGTCGATCCTTCCGCGCGGGCGTGCATTTCCCATTCCGAGAGAAAGCCCAAGTCTCGAATCCGATTGGCCCACTCCACGTGCGCCTTCCGCAGCCGAAGCAGCACGTCGCGATGCTCTGGCGAATGGGCCAGGTTCGCGACTTCATCCGGGTCGGTCTCCAAATCATAGAGTTCCTCCACCGGCTTCGTCTGCCAGAACTTCGCTTGGACCGCGTCGAGCTTTCCTTCGTCGAACAACCGGCGCCAAGTCCGCGTGGTTGGCGTTTCGAACATGTACGCCAGGTGCTGCCCATAATTTCGATGGGGCATGTAGTTGCGGATGTAGTTGTATCGCTTGTCGCGCACGCTCCGCACGAGGTCGTATCGCTCGTCCATCCGTCCGCGAAAGCCGTAGCTGAACTCCGACTCCTCGGTTTGATAGCCGCCGGCAAACGCGCCGCCCTGCATCCAATCGGGCGGCTCGATGCCGGCCAGGCTCAACACGGTGGGCGCCAAATCGATGAAGCTCACCAGCCGATCCGACTCGCCGCCTGGCTCATATGCTTTCGGCGCCAAATGCCGCCACTTCGGCGGAAAGTACACCATGAATGGCACGTTGAGGCCACTCATGTAGAGCCAGCGCTTGTTCCGCGGCATGCCGGAGCCGTGATCGCTGAAGTAGAACACGATCGTATCGTCTGCCAGATCCGCCTCATCCAGCTCTCGCAAGTTCTCGCCCACTTTCGTATCCATCATCGTGAGGCGGTCGTAATACTGGGCCCAATCCTGCCGCACCTCCGGCACATCGGGGTGATAGGCCGGCACGCGCACCTGGGCCGGGTCGTGAATCCGGTCGCGCTTCCGGATTGCGTTGCGAATCTGCGATTCGTGGCTGATCGTGTGATTGAACACCGCGAAGAACGGCTGCCCCTCGCCGCGGTTCTTCCAATGCGCCCCGCCGCTCGATTCATCCCACACGCGTCCCGGCTTGGCCAGGTTGTAGTCCTCCTTGCTGTTGTTCGTGCAGTAGTAGCCCGCCTTGCGCAGATACTGCGGAAACATCGCAAATCCGGCCGGCAGCCGCGCCTCCGACCGCATGTGCTCCGCGCCCGTCGATGGTGGATAGAGCCCGGAGATGATGGTTGTTCTCGCGGGAGCACAAACGGGCGCATTCGAAATCGCGTTCGTATAACGCATTCCGCGCGCCGCTAGCCCATCCAGATTAGGCGTCACCGCGAAATCGTCACCATAGCAGCCCAAATGCGGCCCGTTGTCTTCGCTCGTGATCCACAAAACATTCGGCCGCTCGGCCGCCGACAGGCTCGCAGCCAAAACAGAGCAGACGATCAAACCGAAGAATAGCCGCATGCAGGTTAAACCCCGAGTTTCGTCGTTCCCGGCGCCAACTAGAATTCTCGTTGTCGATTTAGGTTAGCAGCCCGCTCACCACCCGGGCCGGCTCCACGCCCGTCAACCGCTGATCAAGCCCTTGGAACTTGAACGAGAATCGCCGATGGTCGAAGCCCAAGAGGTGCAGGATCGTGGCATGCAAATCGCGGACGTGCACGCCGTCGCGGGCCACGTTGAAGCCCAGCTCGTCGCTCTCGCCGTAGGTGATTCCTCGCTTGATGCCGCCGCCAGCCAGCCACATCGTGAAGGCGTTCGGGTGATGGTCGCGCCCGTCCGTGCCGCCCTGCATCATCGGCGTGCGGCCGAACTCGCCGCCCCATACGACGAGCGTTTCGTCCAACAGGCCGCGCTGCTTCAAATCGGTCACCAGCGCGGCGCACGCCTGGTCCGTATCGGCGCAATTCTTTTTCAGGTCGCCCACCAGGTTGCCGTGCTGGTCCCACGCCTCGTGAAATACCTCCACGAATCGCACCCCCCGCTCCACCAGTCGCCGCGCCAATAGGCACGTCGCCGCGAACGACGGCTTGCCTGGCTCCGCCCCGTACATTTTGAGAATGTGCTCCGGCTCGCGTGAAATATCGATTGCCTCCGGCGCGCTGGCCTGCATCCGGTACGCCATCTCGAAAGAATTGATCCGCGTCGCGATTTCCGGGTCACCCACCTCGTCCAGGTGTTGCCTGTTGATCGCGTTGATGGCGTTCAGCGACTCCCGCTGCAGCTCGTCGTCGATCCCGCGCGGATTGGAAAGATACAACACGGGATCGCCGCTGGTGCGAAACGGCACGCCCTCGTACACCGTCGGCAAAAAACCGCTGCCCCAGTTGGAATTCCCGCCGCTGGGCCCCTTCGCGCCGGTGCTGAACACGACGAAGCCCGGCAGATTCTGCGACTCGCTGCCCAGGCCGTACAGTGTCCACGCACCGAGGCTGGGTTTGCCGAATTGCTGCGAGCCGGTGCTCATCAGGATTTGGCCCGGCGCGTGATTGAAGGCGTCGGTGACCATCGACCGCACGATCGCGATGTCGTCGACCACGCCGGCCAGGTGCGGCAGCAATTCGGAAAGTTCGCTGCCGCACTCGCCATGCCGGGCAAACTTGAACTTGGGTCCCAGCAGCTTCGAGTTGGGATTGATGAACGCGGCCCGGTAGCCCTCGAGCAGCTCCGGCGGCGGCAGCGTGCCATCGTACTTCGCGAGCTGCGGCTTGTTGTCGAACAGTTCCAGGTGGCTCGGCGCACCCGCCATGAACAGGTAAATGACGTTCTTGGCGCGCGGCCGAAAATGCGGCTGCTTCAGCGCCAAGGGGTCGGCCGCCGCCGCTGCGTCGCGGCCGCCCATCAGGTTTCCCAGCGCCATCGCCCCGAGCCCGATGCCGCAGTCCTTCAAAAACCACCGCCGGGCCAGCGTTTGCGGCGGGACGTTGCGATATTGATGATCCTGGCAATTCATGATGTTGGTCAATGATTGAGATGTAGGGTGGGTCGAGTCTGCGAGACCCACCAACGGTCACCGGTGGGTCTCGCAGACGCGACCCACCCTACCATTACCCGTCATTCCTTGGTTATCGTTTCATCCAGATTCAGCACCACCCGCGCCAGCGTCGTCCAGGCCGCCAACTGCGCCGGCGTCGTTCCCTCGGGCAACTCAGACTTCACCGATTCCTTGTCGCTCTCATCATCGATCAATAACGACCACGGATCGGCATCCGCTTGCTCGAAGCGCTCCATCTGCCGGCCGAGAAACCGCTGCAAGACCGCAAGCTCGTCGGCGGCCGGCTTGCGCGACAAGCAGCATCGCACGGCGAACGCAAGCCGCTCCTCGTCGCTCGCCCCGCCGTTGGCGAGCGTCCTTACCGCCAACGCTCGCGCGCACTCCAGAAACAACGGCTCATTGAGCGTAGTCAGTGCCTGCAGCGGCGTATTGGACCGCGGCCGGCGAGCGCATGCCACCTCGCCGTTAGGCGCGTCGAAGTTCTGCAAAACGGGATATGGCACGCTGCGGTAACGGAACGTGTACATCGCCCGGCGATACCGATCGGCCCCCCTGTCCAGATGCCAATTCTTGAGCCCGTAGCTCGACGGCGGCTTGAACAAGAAATCCGGTGCCGGCGGATAAACGCTCGGTCCGCCGATCTGCCGGTTCAACAGGCCACTGGCCGCCAGGCCGATGTCGCGCACCACCTCCGCGTCGACCCGAAACCGCGGCCCGCGGGCCAGCAACCGATTATCAGGATCCCGGGCCAGCAGTGCCGGCGTCACCTCGCTCGATTGTTGGTACGTCGATGACGAAACGATCAACCGATGAATGTGCTTGAGGCTCCAATCGCGATCCACCAGCTCCACCGCCAGCCAGTCCAACAACTCAGGATGCGACGGCGTCGCACCTTGGGTGCCCAGGTCCTCCGCCGTGTCCACCAGGCCGATGCCGAAGTACGCTTGCCAGATGCGATTGACGATGGCCCGGGCCGTCGTCGGCGACCGGCGATCGGCGAGCCAACGGGCGAACGCCAGTCGATTCGGCGGCGAGTCCGCGGCCGACTCCCCGCCGAGCGGGTGTAGGAATTCCGGCACGCCCGGCGACACCGGCTCCGACGGCGCCAGGAAGTTGCCCCGATCCAGCCGATGCGTCGGCCGTCGCTCGTCACGCTCCAACAGCACGAGTTGCGTGGCGCCGCGCGGATGGCTCTCCCACAACGCCTCGATTCGCCGGTTCTCTTCGCGCCATTCGTGCACCGTCGTCCGCCAATAGCCGAACACTCGCTCGACTTGTTGCGCGGTGCGCTCCGCGAGGGGAATGCTCACAATCTCTCGCACGTCGCTCGGCAACGCGTCAGCAACCGCATTCTCAACCGCCGTCGCGGAGAATCTGAACCGCCCCAGATTGTTGTTCTGGTTGTCGTTGCTGTTCCAACCCCCGTGATGCTGGACGAGCTTGAAGGTCAGGCGCACGCCGCCCGCCACGTCCAACGGCTTGTCCAGCGCAAATACTGCTTTGCGCGGCACGTTGCTGCGGCCGGGCCCGATTTCGATCGTCCAGGCCGTCAGCGAATCGCCGTCGTTGGCGTATGCGATCGGCCCCGTTACGCGCCGCTTGCCGCTGCGATCGTCAAAAATCGTATCCAGTTCGCGCTCGGGCGGGTTGACGTCCGCCGTGGCGCTGGCGAACTTCAACTTGGTCCGCTGCTCCGGATGCGATAGCGGCGCCGCCTCGACGTGGAACTCCGTCAGTGCGCAGGTGCCATAAGGCGACCGGCCCGGCCCGCCGCGCGGCAAATTCGGATCCGTCAGCAGCTCCAAACGCAGGGCTCGAATCGCCGACTCGTCCGTAATGTCCGCGGTAAACTCCGTCGTGTGCTTTGTCGGGCCGTAGCCCGAGGCACGCACCGATCCATCCGGCTGCATAAAATACTTCTGCCCCCCCGAATCGATCGGCAACGGCTGCAGCACCGTCCACGGCGTTCCATCGCGTCGAACGCCTTCCTCCCACGCCGCCATCCGCTGCGGCCAATCCGGATTCGCTTCCTTGAGCCGCTCCTCAATTCGGCGAATCAATGCGTATGTCGCCTCCCATTCCGCCTTCTGCGGCGCCGTGTAGACCGAGATTTGCGCCTCGTGGCAATTGTTGAGAAACGCGAACATCCGGTAATACTCGGTCTGCGTCAACGGATCGTACTTATGGCTATGACACTGCGCGCACTGGACCGTCAAGCCGAGAATCCCCTTGCCGATGGCATCCATGCGGTCGAATATCGCCTCCATCCGGAACTGCTCCGGATCGATGCCGCCCTCCTCGTTGACCATCGAGTTCCGCAGGTAACCAGTGGCCACGAGCGGCTCCTGCGTCGGCTCCGGCAACAGGTCCCCAGCGAGTTGTTCGATTAGAAACTCATCGTAAGGCATGTCGCGGTTGAGCGCGTCGATCACCCAGTCGCGATACATCCACACGTCGCGCGGCTTGTCTTTCTCGAATCCGTCGGAATCAGCGTAGCGGGCCACGTCCAGCCAGAGCCGCCCCCACCGCTCGCCGAAGTGCGCTGAATCGAGCAGTTGCTCGATCACCCGCTCGTATGCCCGGCCGCCGGCCGCGCTCCCGTAAGCGCGCACTTCCTCGACGGTCGGCGGCAGGCCAACCAGGTCCAGCCATAAACGCCGCAAGAGCGTGCTGCCGTCGGCCGGCGGCGACGGCTCCAGCCCCTCGCTCTCCAACCTCGCGAGCACGAACGCGTCAATCGGGCTTCGGACCAAAGCCGCGTTTCGCACGGCGGGAATCGCCGGCCGCCGCGGCGCAACGAACGCCCAGTGTTCCCGGTACTCCGCGCCGCCGGTGATCCATTGCCGCAACGTCTCGATCTGCTGCGGCGTCAGCGACTTGCCGGAGTCGGCCGGCGGCATCCGCAACTCGGCGTCCTCGCTCGCGATCCGCGCCGCCAGTTCGCTCTCGTCCGGCTTGCCCGGCACGATTACGCCTTCGGCGCCGAGAAAGTCGTCCGTTCCCTGCCACAAGTCGAGCCGCAGGTCGGCCTGGCGCTCGGCCGCGTCCGGCCCGTGACAGTGAAAACAGTTGTCCGCCAGAATCGGCCGCACGTCGCGCGTGTAATCGAGCGCCGCCGCCGGACTCGCCGCGCCGACGGCCGCAAACAGCAACAGGCCCGTCGCCATCAAGCTTGTACCGGGCGACACGATTCGAGAACGGATGTGCGGCATCTCACCAAAGCTTGCGAGGGCGCGGAAGGGGGATCGTCGAAGGGTCCATTATAGCCGGTTTTCCCCGCCCGCGGACGGCCCGGCCGGGGCATTTTGCGCGTCGAATCTCGCCCCGTTTTCAACCCCGCCGTCCCTGGTGTACCATGCAGCGTAGGCATTCTGTTCGTCCGCCGCTCCGTGCAATGTCATGACCGTAACCAGCCGCGGCCTCTACGCCTACCTGACGATCCTCACCGGCAGTCGCGCGGGCACGAATTTTCCGCTCGATGCCCGCCGCAAGACGCTCATCGGCCGCGGCACCGATTGCCACATCACGCTCCCCGATCCCCTATGTTCTCGCGTCCACGCTACGCTCGCCTTCAGCGGCGACGGCTGGGTGCTCCGCGACGACGAGAGCCGCAACGGCACGCTCGTCAACGGCCAGAAGATCGACGAGGCCACCATCGTCGACGGCAACATGATCCGCGTCGGCTCGCACGAGTTTGAGTTCCACGAAACCGAGGAACCGCCCACCGCCAAGGGCGACGATCCCCAGCTCACGCAGACCATCGTGCAGGACATGCCGATCGCCGTGCAGGAATCGCACGAAGACGCGCTCGCCGGCCTGCCCAGCGCCGAGCAGGTCAAGGAGCTCATACTCCTCTACCAGTTGTGCATCAAGCTGCTGGGCTGCGGCGATCCGAACCGCGTCCTGGAAGTCGCGCTCGACCTGCTGCGAAAGCGCACCGGGGCCGCCGTCGTGGGTTTTCTCTCGGTGAACGACGACGGCGGTTTGCAGCCGAAGCTCGTGATCCCCAGCGACGCGGCCGGCCGCGTTACGCTGAACCAATCGCTCACCGAGCTCGTCTCGCGCCAGGGCCACGCCGTCTGGGTCGCCAATCAGTCGTCGAAGGTCGGCCCCGAAGAATTGGGCCACTTCGCCGACGCCATCTGCGCGCCGCTCGTGCGACGTAACGTCGACGGCGAGCGAACCACGCTCGGCGCGATCCACGTCTACCTCGAAGACGGCCGTTTTCGGCAGTCGGATTTCGACTTCATCATCTCCGTGGCCAATATCGTCGCCATTGCCCTCGTGCGGGCCCGCGCGCTCACCACGCTCCAGAGCGACTATCAGCGACTGGTCGAGAAGTCGCCCGGCCACGACGAGCTCATCGGCGAGTCCCCGGCCATGCTCGAGCTGACGTCGAAGATCAATCGCGTCGCCAAAGCGCCTGGCTGCGTGCTCATCCGCGGCGAAAGTGGGTCCGGTAAAGAGCTCGTGGCACGGGCCATCCACCGCGCCAGCCCGCGGGCCGATCGGCCCCTGCTCTCGGTCAATTGCGCCGCCATCCCGGCCGATCTCATCGAAAGCCAGCTCTTCGGCCACAAGGCCGGCGCGTTCACCAGCGCCGACCGCGATCACATCGGCTTCTTTCAGCAGGCCGATCTGGGCACGCTGTTCCTCGACGAAGTCGGCGAGCTCACGCTGGAAGGCCAGGCCAAGTTGCTGCGAATTCTCGAAGGGCATCCCTTCCTGCCGGTGGGAGCGACCGAGGAAATCAGCGTCGATGTGCGCGTCATCGCGGCGACCAACCAGAACCTGCAGAAGTACGTCCGCGACAAACGGTTTCGCGAGGACCTCTACTACCGCCTCAGCGTGTTCGAGCTGCACCTTCCGCCGTTGCGCGACCGCGGCGACGACATGACTCTGCTGGTCGACTTCTTCCTCGACCACTTTCGCCGGTTGCATGGCCGGCCGAACCTGGCCCTCGCCGAAGCGGCCCGCGCCAAACTGCTCGCCTACCGTTGGCCCGGCAACGTGCGCCAACTGCGCAACGTGCTCGATAGCGCCGTCGTGCTGGCCGACGACGAAGCCATTCGCCCACACGACCTCGCCCTGCGCGACTCCGGCAGCAGCGACCTCGAAACGCTCCGGCTGGACGAATGGGAGCGCCGCCTGATCACCGAGGCCCTCAACCGAACCGGCGACAACGTACCAGAAGCCGCCAAGCTGCTCGGCATCGGCCGGGCCACGCTCTACCGAAAAATCGAACAATACCACATCGAGCGCTAGACAAGAAAAGTCTCACGCAAAGGCGCCAAGGCGCAAAGGGCATACGAAACTTCCTCCCGACCTTCACTAAAATGGACCACCGCGTTCCCAAACCTATTTCATGCAGATTGCTTTGCGCCTTTGCGCCTTTGCGTGAGATAAAACTTATTAGCATGAGCCTAGTGGTCGCGGTCGTCCTAATGGAGAGCGTATGCGCCGAGAATTGGGACCGCTTTCGCGGGCCGAACGGCGCCGGGCAGAGCGACGCGGAGGGAATCCCCACCGAATGGCAGTCGTCCAGCTTTCTCTGGAAGCAGCCGCTCGCCGGCGTCGGTCATTCGTCCCCCGTGGTTTGGGGCGACCGGCTGTTTGTCACCTCGGCCGACGCCGCCACCGGCCGGCAAATCGTCCTGGCGTTCGACGCGCTGAATGGTTCACCTCTATGGGAACGGCGGTTCGACGCCGGTTCCTACAATCTGAACGGCCATAACAGCTTCGCCTCCAGCACGCCGGCCGTCGATGCCGAGCACCTTTTTGTTCTGTGGCTCGAAAACGGCCGGATCGTCCTCGCCGCCCTGTCGCACGAGGGCCACGAGGCATGGCGCCGCGAGGTCGGCCCATTTCATGAGGATCACGGTTTCGGCAAGTCGCCGATCGTCGCGGAGGGCTTCGTCATCGTCGCCAACGACAGCGAAACGGATAGCGCGATTGTTGCCTTCGACGCCCTCAGCGGTGATGTGCGCTGGCAGATTCCACGCCAGCCGGGCAAGACGGCGTTTGCCTCGCCGTGCCTGCTGGATCCCGCGGCGGATCGAAAGCAGTTGCTCGCGCTCGGCACGGCGGCCGGCCTTTCGGCCATCGATCTCGCAGATGGCAACGCCGCGTGGCAAGGGCTGCAGGAAGACCTGACGCAACGCTGCGTCAGCTCGCCGGTGGTCGCCGCCGGGCTGGTGTTCGTCTCCTGCGGCCAGGGCGGCAACGGCAAGTTGCTCATCGCGGCCCGGCCCGGGAACGCCCAACGGGGGCCGCAAGAAGCCTATCGCCTGCAGCAAAACGTTCCCAACGTGCCGACGCCCGTGGTGGCCGGCGACCTGCTCTTCTTGTGGCACGATCGGGGCGTCGTTTCGTGCCACGACGTCCTCACGGGCCGCCAGCATTGGCGAGAGCGGATCGGCGGCGACTTCCACAGTTCCCCGCTGCGGATCGGGAATCGCATCTTTTGCGCATCCCGCGACGGCGAGATGGTCGTCCTGGCCGCCGACCGGCAGTTTCAACTGCTGGCCCGCAACGCGCTCGACGAGCCATGCCACGCCACGCCCGCCGTCGCGCACAATCGACTCTACGTACGCACCACTTCTTCGTT
>CAZHIV010000453.1:0-3989 GCA_964532675.1 uncultured Planctomycetaceae bacterium | reverse complement strand
CGCGTTGTCGCGATGGCGGTGATTGTCTGCCCCGGCTGCCGGGGCCTGGCGTTTAAACTTTTATGGAGGCCGATCATGCCAGTGACCAAAAAGCGGAAAGCGGAAAGCTTAGAGCCGAGTGCTCAGAGCCGAGAGCCAGAGAAGAAAAACGGGACCGTCGCGCTGGCCAACGGCAAAGCCGCGTGGGCGTGCCCCAACTGCATCGTCAAGGTTGACCAGGCGGAGCCGATCTGCACGGGCTGCGAAGACGGTTATCACCCGGACCTCGCCTTCACCGAGCGGATGCTCCTGGCCGCGCTCAATCCGTCGCCGGGTCAGCGGTCGGGCATCGCCGGCGGGAAGACTGTCGCCGAGTACTGGCAGGGCCTGCGCGGCACGATCGTCTCCGACAACGCTCTCCAGTCACTCGTGGGGACGCTGCTGGCGCAGCATCCGGACCGCTGTTTTCGCGGCCAACATGGGAGCGTGATCTGCTGGGGCGTCGATCGCTCGGGAAAGACGGCGATCTGGTTCGACGCGAGCGAACCCGCGGGAGCGCCGGACCTGACAGCCGTCGAGCTGCTGCGGCTGCTGCGCGACACCTGGGACATTCGCACGCCCATGAAAGCCGGCGGAAAGCGGAAAGCGGAGAGCGGAAAGCCGGCGAAAGAAACCACGGAAGCCGCGGAACACACGGAAGGGAAGGCGGCTCCCGCCGACGCTCGCCCCGCGGCCGTTTTCACACGGGTGCCGGTCTCTCAGATCGACGAATGCGCAAAATTGAATCCGCGGCAGAATTTTGACCAGGCGAAGCTGGAGGAACTCGCGCGGTCGCTCCAGGAGCACGGCCAGCTCGAGAACCTTGTCGTGCGGGCCACGCCGGCGGGGAAGTTTCCGTTTGAATTGATCGCCGGGGCCCGGCGGTTGCGGGCCGCGAAAATCGCCGGCCTGCAGGAGCTCGACTGCAAGGTGCTGACGTGCAGCGACGCCGAGGCGATCGAACTCCGCGGCGTCGAGAACTACGAGCGCGAGCAGTTCGACGCGATCGAAGAGGCGCGGTGGTTTCAGCAACTCATCGATGAGGCGGGGTATTCCCAGGGGACGCTCGCCAAGCGGCTGGGGATCAGCCAGGGCCAGGTGAGCAACCGCGTGCGGCTGCTGGCTCTGCCCGAGGAGTTTCAGGCGAAGGTCATTTCGGGCGAAATGACGGCGACCGCAGCCCGCGAAATCTGCCCCTGGGTCGAGCGGCCGGCGGTGCTCAAGGAGATTGCCAAGCGGTTGAAACGGGATGCCGAGTACTTCAACCGCGACGTGGCCAGCAATATTCGCAACGCCGTGGCGGAAGTCGCCGAGCGATTGGCCGGCTGGTCGTCGCGGGACAACTCTTATGTTGAGATGAAACCGACGCCAGAGGAGCGGGCGGAGCTGGACGTCGTGAAGATCGGACGCGAGGAATTCTGCTTCAACGTCGACGCCTGGAAGCGGCTGCGGAAGGCGTCGCTCGAAAAGGAGCGGGCCAAAGAAGAGAAGCGGGCAGGGAAAACCAAGGGGAGTCAGACGCTCTCGCCGGCGGAGAAGAAGCGCAAGACGGAGCAGCTCCGGGCCCAGTACGACAAGCGCGTCTACCGCTACAAGATCGGCTGGCTGCAGGCGCGGGTGCTGGATCGGTTCGATGCGGATTTCAATCTGCACATGGCCATGAAGTGGGTGCTCTGGTTCACAACGAACGACGTCCACTCCCGGCACAAACACCTGGCCACGGTGATTCATGCGCTCGGCGGCAAGTCGCGGATCGCCGGCGACACCTATGCCGCGCCGAGAGAATTCGCCAAGGCGCTCGCGGCATTCACTTCCGACAACGCCGAACCGCTACTCCTGGACACGGTGAAGGCGTGGGTTGGGGAATCGTTCGAAGGCTTCAGGGCGACGGTCTATCCGCAGGTCATTGAAGGGATGGCCGCTGATCTGAAGATCGACCTGGCAAAGGAGTGGCGGGTGGATGAGGCGTTTCTGCTGCTGCACACGATCGATCAGATTGTCGAGCTCGGCAAAGAGTGGAAGGTGCCGTTTCTGCCGGGCAACGGCAAGCGCAAGGATCTCATCAAGTCCATCCTCGCCGAGAACACCAACCGGGAGCAGAAGCTCCCGGCTCCGAAGTGCCTCCTGAAAGCGAAGGAGGTCAGCCTCGCATGACCACCCAACCCGAACTGCTGCTCCCCTGGCCGAGCGATGCGTTGATGTTGGTCTGCGCCACGCCCGAGGAGGCTCTGACCGATCAGATGGATTCGGTCGAGTCGGGCGAATGCCGCGACTGCGGCTGTGCGGTCGTGTTCGACGGCTACTGCCGCGACCGGCTGCTGCAGCTTCCGGACCGGCTGAAGTGCGGCCGGCCGATCAAGTATTTCTGCGCGGAGTGCGCGACGCATTACCGCCTGGACCAGTTCGACCATTTCGAAGACCACCGCGGCCGCCCCGGGAGACCCCCACGATGAGCGAAGAATACACCCTGGACCAATTCATCGCCGACCTGGCCGTGAGGCTCGATCCCCGCGCACGGGCGGAGTTTCGCGAGATCGAGCAACTGATCTTGCGCCGCTCGATGGAGGCTGTCGGGATGCGGCAGTATCCCCCGCTGCGAGGCGACGCGGCCGGCGATCGGGCCGGCGGTGATTGCTTGTGCGAAACGTGCGGGAAGGAGTTCGGCGCGCATCCGATGGACTGGCGCGTGATCGGCTATGGCGATGTGCCGTTCCTCAATGTTCTGTGCGATGGCCGGAGGGTGAAGCTGTGAAAAGCGAAGAGCCGAGGGCTGAGAGCCAGGAGCCGGAGAAGCCGGCGGACTTCCGCCGGACTGCGTTGGCCGTCGCGGAGCAGACGCTGAAGCGGCTGGCGCTGCAATGGGACACCACGGCCAACTGGAATTTTCGTGAGGCGGAGAAGGCGGTGATCGCGCCGCCGCACATTGTGGCGGCGGTCGAAGCCTCACAGAAATCCGCCGCGTGCTGGGAGGTGGCGACCCGTCTCGCCCAGCTGCGGCGGCTGCTGGATCAGCCGCACGTGCTGCTCCGCGTGCCGCGGCCCGAACGATTGCAGATCTCCAAGCTGCTCCACGAAGCCGTGCCGGTGCAACCGCCCGAAACCCAAACCCCGGAATCAGATCCATGAACAAGCTGAACACAAAACGGCAGCAGGCGGCCGTTGACGCCTGGAACGCGAAGCATCCGATCGGCACCAGCGTGAAATACTGGCGGGGTGCTCGAGGACGTGCTGAAGCCGCCTCGGAAGTCGGGCCGATGTCGTCGCCGGCGGAGCTGCTCGGCGGCCACACGCCGGTGGTCTGGATCGAGGGCTGCAGTGGGGCGATCGCGCTGTCGCACGTGGAGGCGATCGATGAGCCCATCACCATCCGAAAGCGACTGGAGCACTTCGTCGGCGTCCTCACCGCGCACGGCCTCGACTCGCCGCAGGAGCGGGAGGTCTTCGATCGCTACGCCGCCGACGAAGAGTTCGCGGCGATCGCCGAGCTCACCCGCCGCCTGGCGAAGACAATTCTGCAGGAGTCCGGCACGCCATGAGCATGCACTCGGAGCGGATGAAACGCGAGCAGCGCGAATCGCGGCGACGCGAAATTCTGGAATCGCTCTATCAGGAGCTGCGCCGGTACCAGGACGGGAGGCTCGCGGAAAACTGCGTCGCCGTGGGCTGTCTCGACACCGAGCTTTCCGCGGTCTACTTAGCCGTCGAGCGCACCATTCGCAACCCCGAAGTAAAGGTTCCGCTGTGATGGCCCAGTCGTGGCGGCGAGCGTGTTATCTGTCGTTGTGCGGGCGGTATCGCTACGCGCTGGCCGAGATCTGGCAGCCGGCGGAGCCGCTCTGCAACTGGATCCTGCTCAACCCGTCGACGGCCGACGAGCGGACGGACGATCCGACCTTTACTCGCGTCCGCCGGAGGTCGAAGGATCTCGGCTACGGCGGAGTGATCGTGACAAACCTCTTCGCCTTCCGCGC
>CAZHIV010000452.1:0-5334 GCA_964532675.1 uncultured Planctomycetaceae bacterium | reverse complement strand
AGCGCTGCGGGCCGCGGGGTGAAGACCCCGTGCGTGGAGCCATCGGCGTTGGTCTCGAGGACCCGCATGCCACCGACGAGCACCGTCATTTCGGGTGCGGTCAGGGTCAAGAGCTGCGCCTTGTCGAGCAGCATCGCCTCGGCCGAGACACCGTACTTGCCCCCGAGGTAGTTGCGGAAGCCATCGGCGAGCGGCTCGAGCACGGCGAACCCGGCCACATCGGTCTGCTCCGGCGAGGCGTCCGTCCGGCCCGGCGTGAACGGCACCGTCACGGCATGACCGGCGTTCTTCGCCGCCTGTTCGACCCCGGCGCAACCGGCCAGCACGAGGAGATCCGCGAGCGAGACTTTTTTGCCGCTGCTGTTGAACGCGCGCTGGATGCCTCCCAGGGTCTCGAGGACCGTGTCCAGCTGGGGCGGCTGGTTGACCGCCCAGTCCTTCTGCGGCGCCAACCGGATGCGGGCGCCGTTGGCACCGCCGCGCTTGTCGGAGCCGCGGAACGTGGACGCCGAGGCCCAGGCGGTCGAGACGAGCTGTGATACCGAGAGTCCCGAAGCCAAAACCTTGTCCTTTAGTGCGGCGACGTCGTCGTCATCGATCAGCGGATGATCGACCGCGGGAATCGGGTCCTGCCAGAGGAGATCTTCGGCCGGGACCTCCGGGCCGAGGTAACGCGCGCGCGGGCCCATGTCGCGATGGGTCAGCTTGAACCATGCCCGGGCGAAGGCGTCGGCGAACTCATCCGGGTTCTCCATGAAGCGCCGCGAGATCTTCTCGTAGGCCGGATCGACGCGCAGCGACAGATCCGTGGTCAGCATCGTCGGACGATGCTTCTTGGTCGGATCGTGGGCGTCCGGCATCATCTCGGTGGCGCCCTTGGCGACCCACTGGTGGGCCCCGGCGGGGCTCGAAGAGCAGGCCTTCTCCTGGAGGAACAGCTTCGGCACGGGCAAGGGCGGCGACACGATTACCAGCGGGCTCGAAGTCACCTGGACCAACACGACCCCGAAGTGGAGCAACAACTTCTTCGAGAACCTGTTCGGGCACGAATGGGAGCTCACGAAAAGCCCGGCCGGCGCGCATCAGTGGGTCGCGAAGGGCGCCGCCGCGACGATCCCCGATGCGCACGATCCGTCGAAGAAGCGCCGGCCCACGATGCTGACCACCGACCTCGCCCTGCGGTTCGATCCGGCCTACGAGAAGATCTCGCGGCGGTTCTTGCAGAACCCCGATCAGCTCGCCGACGCGTTCGCCCGGGCGTGGTTCAAGCTGACGCACCGCGACATGGGCCCGCGCGCGCGTTACCTCGGCCCGGAGGTCCCCGCCGAAGAGCTCATCTGGCAGGACCCGATTCCGGCGGTGAATCACAAGTTGATCGACGAGCAGGACATCGCCTCCTTGAAAAGCAAGGTCCTGGCTTCCGGCCTGTCCGTCTCGGAGTTGGTTTCCACCGCCTGGGCGTCGGCGTCCACGTTCCGCGGTTCGGATAAGCGCGGCGGCGCCAACGGCGCCCGCATTCGCCTCGCGCCGCAGAACGATTGGGAGGTCAACGAGCCCGAGCGGCTGGCGATGGTGCTGAAGACTCTCGAACGGATGCAGGGCGAGTTCAGCAGCGTCCAGTCCGGCGGCAAGCAGATCTCGCTCGCCGACCTGATCGTGCTGGCCGGTTGCGCGGCCGTCGAGCAGGCGGCGAAGAACGCCGGGCACGCCGTGACGGTTCCCTTCACACCGGGACGCATGGACGCCTCGCAGGAGCAGACCGACGTGGAATCCTTCGCCCCGCTCGAGCCCATCGCCGACGGCTTCCGCAATTACCTCAAGGGCCGATATACGATTCCGGCCGAGGCGCTGCTCTTAGACAAGGCGCAATTGCTGACACTCACGGCGCCCGAAATGACGGTGCTCGTCGGCGGCATGCGCGTGCTCGGCGCCAACGCCGGCCAGGCGCAACACGGCGTCTTTACCAAGCGGCCAATGGCGCTGACGAACGACTTCTTCGCCAACCTGCTCGACATGGGCACCGAGTGGAAGCCGGTCTCGCAAGACGCAGAGCTGTTCGAAAGCCGCGACCGCAAGTCGGGCGAACTGAAATGGACCGCCACCCGCGTCGACCTGGTCTTTGGCGCGGATTCGCGGCTCCGGGCCCTGGCGGAAGTCTACGCCAGTACCGACGCCGGTGAGAAGTTCGTCCACGACTTCGTCGCGGCCTGGAACAAGGTGATGAATTTGGATCGCTTCGACGTCGCCCGGCCGTAGCAAGAATGTCGCCAGGTCGTAGCAAGAACGTCGCCACAGGGTTAAGAGCCTATCCCAGAACCGTCTGCGGAGAGGGGGACAGGCACATTTTGCTCCGAAGACTCCGCAAAATGAGCCAGTCCCCGACGGTTCTGGGATAGGCTCTAAATCAAATGTGGTGATGCCGAAAGCTGGGACGCCACTGCCAACTCGCGGGGCAGGCGCGTCCGCATCTGCGCCAGTTGCCGGCCCGAACGGCGGCCACGGCACCCCCCTTATCGTCGGTCCGGAACCCGTAGGTCCGGAAAGTCCGGATTTCCAATCGCTTCAGGCCGTGCGCAATCGTGCAGCGCGGTGCAACCGTCGCTAAAGGCCGGTCGTTTCCAGCGGACAATTCTTTGACACTCGGCGATGAAAACCTAGGATTTTAAGCATCGAGCATTCGTTCGCGAATTCACCCATGCGGGCAGGGGGGTCGGAGGGGAGTTTACGCGCTTTGGATAGGGATTAGGCGCCGGCTGCGGCGCGGTCGTACGAGCTCCGTGGAATTGTCCGCCATGTTGATTCTGCCCGCCGCGATTGGCACACTCCTACTGGTAAACGTTCTGTGTGCGTGCGTTGCGCTGGGGGTGGGTTTTGCCGCCGGCGTGTGGTTCTTTGGAGCGAAGCTGGCCAAGCCGGCCGCGGACGCGACGCAGAAGAAGCTCGCCGCCAAGCAAAAGGCCGATGCCAAGCGGGCGGCCGAGCGGGCCGCCATGGCCACCAGCCGCGTGGCCGACGTGGCCAAGAACGTGGCCTGCGACGTGGGCGACCACGCCGCCAAGATGAAGGCCATTTCGGCCGACCTCGCCGGCATCGATCGCGATTCGACCGGCGCTAACGGCGCGGTCTTCACCGCGCTCGACCAGATGCTGGCCGCCAACACCGCGTTGCAGGAGCGCCTGGAGAAAGCCGAAAAGCAGCTCGAGGAGCAGGCGGCCGAGATCCGGGCCCACGAGAGCGATGCCCGCACCGATTCGCTGACCGGCCTCTCGAACCGCCGAGCGTTCGACGACGAGCTGAAGCGGCGGTTCAGCGAGTGGGAGCGCAGAAAAACGCCTTGCACGTTGGTGCTGTTGGATATCGACTTCTTCAAGAAATTCAACGACACGCACGGCCACCAGGTCGGCGACGAGGTGCTGCGCCAGGTGGCGAAGGTGTTGAAGGGACAATCGCGCGACATGGATCTGCCGTGCCGCTACGGCGGCGAGGAGTTCGGCGTTATTTTGCCGTCGACCGACGCCGCCAGCGCCTGCAAGGTGGCCGAGCGGATTCGTGTCGCCGTCGAGGAATCGACGACCGTCTACGACGGCAAGCAGCTCAAGGTGACGTGCAGCATCGGGCTGTCGCAGTTCCGGCCGGGTTACGACGTGGATCAGCTCATTCGCCGGTCAGACGAGGGGCTGTACGCCTCGAAAAAGGCCGGGCGAAACTGCGGTCATTGGCACGACGGCACGAAGTGCGTGCCGCTTAACGCGCCCAGCCAAGAGCCCGGCGAACCGACGGCCGAGGGACCGGCGAACGTCGAGCCCGCCGAGCAAACTACCGCACCAGCGGCCAGCGGACAGATCACGGCGCCGGGAACCTTCATGCACATCTTGAAGCGCCGCGTGACGGAAAGTCACCGCTTCGGGATTCCGATGTCCGTGCTGTGCCTGAAAGTCGAGGATTATGAAGTTATCGGCCGTAAGTATGGCGAGGCGGTTGCCCGCCAGATACTCGATTCCATGGAACCGGCTTTGGAAAAGGTGCTTCGCGAGATGGACGTGCTGGCCCGGCTGGACCGAGGGCAGTTCGCGATTATGCTACCCGGAAAAACGGCAGCGGAAGCGAACCTGGTGGCCAAGCAGTTGCAAACGGCAACCGGCCACTGCATGCTGCCGCCGCTCGATCGTGACCTCACTTTCCGCCACGCCGCCGCCGAGCTGTCGCCGAACGAAACGGCACAGGAGCTGTTGGCCCGCGCACGACGGAGCACAATCGTCTCGCTGGTGCCCCAAGCGATCGTCCAGCAATAAAACCACGCGTGGCTCAATTTGCGGAGTCCTCGGAGCCCGCCGCGGCGGGTGCCTGTCCCCCTTTCAGTGGACGCCGCAGCCGAAGCGGCGAAACTGCCCATTTTGACGCACCTGGCGGCCGCGCGTTGGTCGCCGCAGCCGTTTCAGAATTAGCCCTTGCCCAGGGAGTGGACAGGCGTAAAATCTATCCTGTCTTGGCGAGCATTTGACACGGCCCCCGCGAGCCGTTATATTTTGCGATTCCCGCCGAAGGGGCCCGCCGCGTGCGGTGAGCTCATCGGTGGATTCCGCCACCGCGAGTGGCCAGAGGCTGGTAAGGCAACTTTCCAGGAGGGATGCACTGCCTTGTCGGCCTCTGTCCATTGGCACTTGTAGGTTAGGCTGAGCCTGACACGATTGCACCGTCAGGCACAACCTGGCCTACTGGACAGAGTTCGGTAGCATGTGACCGGGCCGCGAGCCGTGCGGTTTACCCGCACGGTTCCAACGATCTTTGACAATTTGGTAATTGCAAGAGTGGCATCTTTGTCAAGCATGTCGCCGTTCAAAGTGCGCAAGCACCGCGAGCGAGCGGCGGGGTTCATCCCCGCCGTTGTGCGAGCGGCGGGGTTCATCCCCGCCGACCGCAGGTGAACATGTTTGGCCAAGACTCTTTTTTGTCCTTAGATTTGTTTGATACGAGCGTTACTCGTCCAAGTAGCCTTCGCCGGCACTTGGACAAACGTAGCGTGGGTCGAGCTATGCAACCGACTCACCGAGCATCAATCGGCCGCGAGCGAGCGGCGGGGTTCACCCCCGCCGTCCCGAGAGCGTTCGATTAATGTGGCCAAGCTACTAAGGGCGTATGGGGGATGTCTTGGTATCAGGAGGCGATGAAGGGCGTGGCAATCTGCGAAAAGCTCGGGGGAGTTGATAAACAAGTGATGATCCCGAGATTCCCGAATTAGCGCATGGTGAATTCATAGCCATGCGTGGCCAACGTGGGGAACTGAAACATCTAAGTACCCACAGGAAAAGAAAGAAAAATCGATTTCGTCAGTAG
>CAZHIV010000451.1:0-2508 GCA_964532675.1 uncultured Planctomycetaceae bacterium | reverse complement strand
CCCGCCATTTCCCTATGATCAATGGATCGCTTCATCCTCCCAGCCGATTACGGATCTCTATAGCCTGTACGCGCTCAGCGAAGTGATCACCGTTGTGCCGGAGGCGTCTACGGTCTTGTACCTGTTGTGCGCGCTTGTCTTCGGAGCAATTTGCCGGGTGAAAAGAGGACCTGCACTTTCGGATGCCTGAACTAAGTTAAGCGGCGAGCGCCAGGAGGCGTTTGGCCAGTTGGATGATTTTTCGAGGGATCCGCCAGTCGGCGGTGATGGTTTTTAATTCGTGCTGGAGGATTTGTTGGCGTAAGGCTTTGCGGCGATTGGCGTGCGAAGGCCGACGCTCGGGATCGTCCCAGGGCGATTCGCTCCGATCGACCAACTGTTGGTGGCTGCGGTTCCAGGCCCAGAGTTCCACTAGCGTATGCATCCACAGGCAAAGTTGAAACACGGCCGCGTTGGTCCAGATGTTGCGGACCTGTTGCTGGCCCGCGCCCCAGACTTCCTTCACGTCGTGAAAGTCCTGTTCGATCGTGGCCCGGTCGGCGAAGGCTTCCAGAATTTCGGCGACGCTGGCATTCGGATCGGTGCAAAACAGAGCGAACCAACCATGATCCTCCTTCACCAGCACGACTCGGATCACGCCACGGACCGGCCGATACGTGGCCAAGAATGTTTTGACGGTCTTGGTCGTCCGCCTGCCATACAACATACATTCGATTTGTTGCCAGCCACCTCGTTGCCCGGCCCGCTTGGCCAGGCTGAGCTTGTGCTGGCCATACTTGCGTGGGCGTCCACGTCCGCGCCGCTCTCTGGGCTTGGGCAGAGGCGGCAGGTTGCGCAGCGCCGCATCTTTGCGCAAGCGGCCGACCACCACGACGCCTGCCGCGAGCGCTGGCCCCAAGAAGGGCCATTTCGTGTAGAAGCCATCCACGGCCACCCACAGCGTTTTGCCGGCTTTTCTCACGATCGGAGCCATCCATTCCACCAACTTCGCTGCCAGTTCGAGCTTGGTGCGAAACTTCCAGTGACGACGTTTGGGAATCTTGACCATCGTCTGCTGGCGAACGTAGAGCAGCGCTCGCAAGGGCAACGCCAACGCGCCAAACAGTGGATGTCGCACGGCCAGCGACACCGTGACCCAAATGTGGCCATACAAATACATCTGGTCCGCCGGGCCCGGTGTCGGGTTGCGATGGATGTCGGCCCCCTCGACCTGGGGCCCATAGCGCTGGGTGGGCGAATCGTCGATCACCGCCAGCAGCCGCTCCGGCAAGGGCACGATCCGCAGCACCAAGGCCAGCAGTTGCGTAGCGACCGATTCGCTCTTGCGTCCGACACGGGCCAGGAAGTAATAATAGTCGTCGAAGTCGTGGCTGATGCCGGCGGCCCGCAGCCAGGTGGTGACGGTCCGCCGTCCGCCCGCAAACAGAATCCCAACCATCAGCACCGGCAAACGCCAGCGATTGCGCGCATGCAGACCGGCCGAGAGCCACTGGCTCCACTCCGACCACTGCTCCGGGCATTCCCAACGACATCTCGAATCGGCCATCCTTGGCTCCTCCATCGTGCGGCTTGGATTGCAACCGCAGCATGATGGAAGAGCCTTTTTTATTGGAGATCAGTTAGCGACGTTTTTTCCAAAAGTGCAATCTGCATCTATCTGCGGTTAAAAAACCATTCATCTCAAGGGCGCTGCATGAATCTTTTTGCGAGGATCGGCTGGGCGGGGGTAACGGTCTCGGCGATCGTGTTTGGGCTCAATAGCGCGGCGTCAGCGGAGCGGCCGCCGAATATCGTCGTGTTTCTGGTGGACGACCTGGGCGCGACGGATGTGGGCTGCTATGGCAGCAGCTTTTACGAGACGCCGCGAATCGATCGACTGGCCGAGGGCGGCATGCGGTTCACGGCCGCTTATTCGGCCTGCCCGGTTTGCAGCCCGACGCGGGCCAGCATCATGACGGGGCGCTATCCGCAGCGGACCGGCGTCACCGACTACATCAACTACCAGGGCCGCAACCAGCCGGAGCAATGGAACCGCAACACGCGGCTGCTGCCGGCGTCCAACGCGGACCGGCTCGCGCTGGAGGAGCGGACGATCGCCGAAGCACTGCGCGATGCCGGCTATGCGACGTTCTGCGCCGGCAAGTGGCACTTGGGCCAAGAAGCGGGGCATTTGCCCACCGACCAGGGATTCGACATCGCCGTGGAGGGAAAACGGGGCCCCGATCAACCGCTCCGGCTGGCGAACAAAACGTGCCGCTTCATCGCCGAGAATTCCGAGCGGCCCTTCTTCGTTTACCTTTCGTTCAACTCGGTGCACATCCCGCTGTACGCGCCGGCTGAGCTGGTCGAGAAGTACGAAGCCAAGGCGGCCCTCTTGCCCAGAACGGAGCCAGCCTGGGGGCGCGAGCGCGCCAGCGACGTGCGGCTCGTGCAGGATCATCCGGTTTATGCCGGGATGATCGAAACCATGGATCGCGCGGTGGGAAAGGTGCTCGACCAACTCGACCA
>CAZHIV010000450.1:0-10171 GCA_964532675.1 uncultured Planctomycetaceae bacterium | reverse complement strand
CAAAAAGCGTGCGAATCAATTAATATAACGGTCCTCGCCCGCGCTGCAAGGGCGGCCGACGACAGAATTTAGCGCAACGGCCCGGCGTTTGCTCTGCCGGCCGCCCGCTGCCCGCCAGGCCACCACCAACTAGACAGTCGCGGCCCGGGATTCAGCGAGCAACCCGGCGCCAACGTGTCAGCATAATCCTTGCCGTTTTTACGGAAAACAGATCGCCTGAAAACGAAACCCAGGGCACGCCGCGGATGCGGCGGCCCTGGGTTCGCAAGTCAACCTCTTGAGCGAGGGGCCGCTACTCGAGCGTGTCGAGCAGGATCTTTTCCTCTTTGGCGGCCTGCCGCAGCTTCGACAGGGCCCGCGCCTCGATCTGACGGATCCGCTCCTTGGTCACGCCCAGCGAGGCACCGACCTCCTTGAGCGTTTGCGGCTCCTGGGCATGATCGAGGCCGAACCGGCCGATGATGATCTTCTGCTCGCGCTCATCGAGCTTGCGCAGGATCCGCTCGATCTGGGCCTCGCGCGTTTGCTGGGCGCCCTCTTCCACGAGCGGGTTGCCGCGGTGCTCCTGCGTCGCGGAGAACAACTCGTCCTGGCTCGTGCGGAAGCGGTCGCGATGCTTGAACTCGCCCGGAATGGTCCGGGCGAAGTTCTTCATGATCGCCCAGCTTGCATACGTGCTGAACTTATTGCCCCGCGCGAAGTCGAACTTCTCGATGGCCCGCAGGAGCGACATGTTGCCGTCGCTCACGAGCTCGAAGAAGTTCTGGTCCGGCGTGACGTGCCGCTTGGCGATCGAGACCACCAGCCGCAGGTTGGCCCGGGCGATCTCGTTCTTCGTGGCCACGGCCCGCTGTTGCAGCTCTTCGATCTCATCCATCAGGCTACTCTTGGGCTGGGCCGGGTCGAGCTGGTTGCGGAGCTTCGCCGCCTTGTACTTCAGGTAGTTGTACTTGCGGAACAGGTGGGCCTCCTGCTCGCGCGTCAAGAGCGGCATCTCGTAGAGGCTGGCCAGGTACGGCGGCAGCCCCGAGGGGCGACGCGCCTTCTTGGTCGGCGTCTCCGGCTCGGGCATCGGGCCGAGGATGGCCTTGTCGGCCCCCTTGCGCGAAAACCGCGGGTTGGGGATCAAGTCCAGCGGCAGCTCCATGATCCGCTGCGCGCGGACCTCGTTGATCACGCGGTAAATCGTGGTCTTGGTGCGGCCGAACTGCTTCATCAGCTTGTCGACGGTGGCCCCCCGGCGGAACGCCTGGTAAACCCGGGTCTTCTGGACCTCGGTCAGCGGGCCGCTCACGTCCGGGAAAATGGCCAGCTCCGGGTGCTCCTTGTCGAACTGGCGGATGGTCGAGCGGATGGTCTCCACGCTGCGGCCGGCCCGCTTGGCCAGTCGGCGCGAAATCTCCGACTGCCCACCGCCGGCGCTGGCCAGGCGACGCGCGCGGTCGATGATGTCCCGGCGCTGCTCGTCGGTCAGTTGGCTGAAACGGGCCCCGCGGGCGACGCGGTCCTGGTTCTTGCGCACAAAGCGGTCGACGCTGCTGCGGAGGAAGCCGACCCGCTTGCGGCCATCGAACACCAGCCGGCGGCTCACCAGGCCCAGCTCCCGCCACCGCGAGATGGTCTTGGTCGACACGTTGAACTGCCTGGCCAGCTCCTCGACGGTGAGCACCTGCTCGCCGATGTTGGAGGCCGACATGTCGGCCGCGTCGGAAAGGTCCTCGACGAACAGCCGCAGGTCGTGCAGCAATTCGGCGCCTCGGATCTTCATCTGGGCTGCGTGCTCGGGTCGATAGCCGGTTACGCGGAAGCAGACATAGTCGTAGGGATAGTCCTTCCCCGGATCGATTTCGCTGATCAGCCGCTCGGCCGCTTCGACTTGTTGAAGCTGCTTGATGCGCGGCGCAAAGCGAACCTGCTGATCGCGAAGGTCGCGGATAATGGGGCTTTCGTAATCGCGTTGCATAGTTCCACCTCTTCTCTGCTACCGGTGATCCTCGGCCGAGTGGTGTTCCATGCGACTCCGTCGCCCACGGCACTGCCCGCGTCACGTCACAATGAGACGCGTCAATGCCACCCGTTGTTCAGTAGCAATCGCTAAATCGCCTCGATCCGACCTGCCGTCTGGCGGGGCGCCGCACAAGCTGCGCCCCGGGGGGCCGGCCTGCCAGATTTGCGGCCCACCTAGAGACGAGCAATTCTGGTGCCGCCGAGCTGCGGGCGACACCATTTCGTCGCCCCGACGTGCTGTCGTTAGAGACTCGGACCTATAAGTCAAGCTTCTGGCGACAGCTGCAAGCTCACATGTTGTACGCAATTAAGTCGCGTTGGGTCGAGAGAAAGTTCGCCGGTTTCCGGCGATTAACGGGCATTTGTCGAATTGACGGCGACACCAGAGTACATTGTAAGCATATCACATATAAGAACTTACGTCACTTCCCGCGCCTTCGCCCTGGCAGCAGGTGGTTCATCCTCCCTGGATGGTAGGGAAAACCCAGGATCCCAGTCTTGCCACGGGCCACGATCATTTGCCGGTGTGGGCCGTTTGCGATGGACAGTCGGTCGTTCCGTGGACGATTTAGGCGACATTGAACCAGACGATTTTCCATCGCGGCTCTGGGCACCCTGCTGCAGAGGTAGACAAATGTTGAAAAACGCTCCTACCGGCTGGCTATTTCTACTCACCGCGGCACTGACCGCCACGCTCGGAGAGGCCGCGGAGACTGTCGAGCTGACGCCCCGGATTGCCGTGGGCGACACGTCGAAGGTATCCGTCCGGCTGGAAGTGGGCGGCCACAACCTGGTCCGCACGGACTCCGGGAAAGGCACCGCCGCCGAACAGAAGCTGCCGATGAGCGTCTCGGCGAAACTCGATTACGTGGAGCAGCGCCGAACCGACCGCACGAAGGACACGCCGCTGTTCGCGGTCCGCTATTACGACGAGGCCGACGCGGTCCTCAAAGTCGACCATAGCGGTCTGACTCCGCGCCTGGCCGACGATCGACGGCTGATCGCCCTGGAAAATGCCGAAAGCCGATCCGCGTTGTACTCGCCCGACGGCCCCTTGACCCGGCAACAGCTCGACCTGATCGACGTGATCGGGAACTCGTTCTTCATCGAGCGGCTGCTGCCCACCCGGCCGGTCGCAGACGGCGACACGTGGGAGCACGGCGCCCACGTGATGGGCCCCTTTTTAGCGCTCGACTCGGTCGCCGTGTGCGAGGTAAAGAGCGTGCTCGACGAACACAATGCGAGCTTCGCAAAAATCCGGCTGGCCGGCGTGGTCCACGGCATGTCGGACGGCGCGGCGACCGAGATGGACATCCGAGCCCTGTACCTGTTCGACCGCCGGCAGCGGCGCATCACGCGGATGAACCTCGCGGTTCGCGAGAATCGCTCGATCGGCGCCGCCACGCCGGGTGTCGAGGCCGTCGCCAAGGTGCAGATAACGATCAGCCCGGTCAAGTCGTCGCCGCGACTGACTAACGAGGCGATCGCCAAAGTGACGGCTGCCAGGCGAGCGCCGACGCGCGACGTGCTGTACGAAGCGCCGACGCTCGGTTTCCGGGTCCTGCACGACCGGCAGTGGTTTATCACCAGCGAACAGCGGGAGTCGGTGACGCTGCGGCGCGTCGAGGGGGGCGACCTGGTGGCCCAATGCACGCTCACGGGCCTGCCACCCAAGTCGGCCGGACGGCAAGCGACGCTCGAGCAGTTTCAAAAGGACGTCACCTACTCGCTCGGCAAGAGTTTCGGCGAGCTGGTATCCAGCCGCCAGTGGCAGAATCCCGCGGGCCATTACTGCTTCGAGCTGGTCGCCCGCGGAATGGTGGAAGAGGTGCCCGTCGAGTGGCACTATTACCTCGTGGCGCCCGAGAGCGGGCACCGCGTGTCGGCGGCCGTGACGATCGAAAAGCCGATGGTCGACCGCGCCCAAGGCGCCGACCGGGTTTTGGTTGAGTCGCTGGAGCTGTTCCCGCGCATGCCGGCGGCACAGACGGCGAGGCAAGACCGGCCAGTTTCCTCCCGCTGACGGACATGCCCGACAAGCATCCGTTTGTTATACTTGAGTATGGCAGTCAGGCATCCTGCAGAAAGGGATTCAGTGATGACCAAAGTCACCGTTCCGAACGAGATTACGAAGCAACTCCTTTATGGGCTACTAAAAAGCCGCGACGGCGTTGAAATATGCGACGCATCGGGCTCGACAATCGGGCACTTTACGCCGTCTCCCGACCTGGTAGTGGAGCCGCCAATCACAGAGGAAGAGCTTGAGCAGCGTGAAAATGAGCCTTGCTTTACTACCGAGCAGGTTTTGGCCCATCTTCGTTCGCTGTAATGTATCAAGTCATCTGGCGAGTCTCGGCACTCGACAAGTTAGCCGCATTGTGGGCTGACGCTGACAGCACTCTGCGTAGCGAAATCACGGTAGCCGCCGCGGCAATCGACGTGACATTGCGAAACTCGCCCGATCAAGCGGGAGAATCTCGGCCTAACAATCGGCGAATTGCCTTTGAGCCCCCCATCGGTTTTCTATTCCGCATTCGAGCGGCCGACCGTCAAGTTATTGTCACACATGTCTGGTTGACCGAGTCACGCAAGAGGTCGTGAATCAGGTTGCGCGACGCCAGGTGTCTCATGCCAATTCGAGCGGAAAACGATCCTCGTTATTCCCGGCGATTCCTCATCATGGGCATCGCCGCCATCGCCTTTGCGCTGTGGTTCTTGTACGACGGGGCGGTGACGTATCCGAACGAGCGGCAGCGCGGGCTGGCGTACAACGAACTGATGGAGGAGAACAAAGGGGACCCGCAAGCATTTCGCGACCGCTGGCATGAATTGGCTAAGAAGAATAACTGGTCGACGAATGCCGAAGGCCTGCTGGACCCGCACACCGGCGAGCCGAAGACCGAAGGCGAAATCAAAATGCAATTCATCATGGCCGGCATCGTGACGGCCATTGCACTTTGGCTGTTGTCGATCCCGCTGCGGGCCCGCGGCCGGTGGATCGAAGCCAGCGAAAACGGCATCACCTCGAGCTGGGGCCAGAGTTTCAACTACGACCAGGTGCTGGAGCTCAACAAGCGGCAGTGGCGTGGCAAGGGCATCGCGAAGGTTACCTACCACGACGGCAGCCGCAAGCGGCGGTTCGTGATCGACGACTACAAGTTCGACCGCTACCCGACCGACGCTATCCTCTACGAGCTGGAGCAGCGGATCGACCCTGAAAAGATCACCGGCGGCCCGCCCGAGCCGCCGCCGGACGAACAGGCCGAGAATATGGGCGACTCCCAGGCCTACCCCGCCGACGGCGGTACTCACTGAAGCCTTCGAATGCCGGCGGTGCTACCGCCTTTTGCCGCTACGGCCGGCAAACTCCACTGGCCCCGGCGGGCCGCTCCCAGTAGAGTTGGGCCCCCGCTTGTCGATAAAGATAAGGGGTATTTTGGGGCGAGCGCGGCGCAAGCGCTCCGCGCTGGCCCGCCACCTACGAAGCGAGTCCATCCAATGCTGCTCAACGCTCGTCGAAGTTCCTGCCAGTTCGGTCTGATCGTGGTCGTGACGGCCGCCGTCTCGCTGTCGCAGTTCGACCGCGCGTCCGGCCAACCGTATTATTATCAGCCGGCGCCGGACTACTACCATAACGACACGGCCGCGGGCACCGTCGGCGGCGGCATGCTGGGCGCGATCACCGGCGCGATCGTGGGCGGCAAGAAGAACCGCGGCGAAGGCGCTCTGATCGGGGCCGGCATCGGCGCGGTGACCGGCAACCTGATGGGCCGCTCCAAGGACCGCGCCGACGAGCAGCGAGCGGCCGCCGGCGCCGCCACGGTCGGCCAGTGGAATCAGCAAGCGGCCGCCTTGGCCGTCACGAACTACGACCTGCTCGAAATGACCCGCGCCGGGGTGAGCGACGACGTGATTATCAGCACGATGCGGTCCCGCGGGGCGCGGATCGACCTGAGCCCGAATTCTCTCATCGCGCTGAAGCAAAGCGGCGTCAGCGACCGGGTGGTGATCGCGGCCCAGGATCTAAGCGGCGGCGGCTCGTACGTTCCCGCCCCGCCTCCGGCGGTGGTGGTCAGCGAGCCCGTTCCGACGCGGGTCATCGTCACGCCGGCGCCGTGGCCCCACTACGGCCCGCGGTGGCGGCACTATCATCACCATCACCATCACCGGCCCCGCGCGCACGTGCACTACAGCATCGGGTTCTGAACACGCAGCTTCAGCGTAGGTATCGCGCTTCCGAATCGCATCAGCGGCGCAACTAAGGCAGCGGCTCGCGGCCAGCGCTGGTCATCATCGCTTTGACCACTTCCGGATCGGTGGTGTTATCGACGAAGGCGGTATGTGCGTCCGCGAATCCCGCCAGAAATCCGCCCCTACGTAGCGAGCCGAGTCCACTCGTTGGATTGTTTAGGTCGAATTGCCAGTCTTCCGGCTTGGTCCAAACAACGGCCTGCTCGGCATCCGCTTCGACAACGATAATCGTGTTCGCCGTGCCGTCGACGATGTCCCGAAATCGTGGACCGGTCGTGCCGTCGGCAAAGGCGGTGCCGGGCCCGGTAACGGCGAGATAATTTGTTTCGCCTGGCGGAAGTCTGCCAGAGGGATTGCTGAATACGTCCGGCATCTGAGCGATGAGCTGCTTGTTGTGCTCGCTGTCCCAGGGCTCATCGAGATGGAACTGCTCGTACAGCCCGCTTTCTTCAAGGTAGGGTAGAATATGCACTCTCCAGCTAAGCTTTGAGCCAGCACCGTCGCCCCCGCCCGCCGCCGGGAGCGAGCCGCGAGCATCTGAATGGTTCTGCATCGCGATCATGATCTGCTTCATGTTGTTCATGGATGCGTTTCGCTGGGCGGCTTCGCGGGCCGCTTGCACGGCCGGGAGCAGCAGAGCGACCATGACCGGCAGGATCAGGAAGGTGGAGACGGCACCAGTGACGATGCCGGCAATCGCCAGGCCGTCGCCGGTAAGCTGGCCGCCGCTGCGCTTGATGCGCCGCAGAGCAACGATGCCGAGCACCAGCGCGGGCAGGCCGGTAAAGATCCAGCAAAAGAACGAACCGATCCCCAGCACCAGGCTGGTGATCGCCATGCCGCTGGTTTGCGGCGCTGCCGCAGCGGGCGGCGGTGCTTGGTCCATATAAACTTACCTCCGACGAGAATCAGAATGCGTCCGGCGACCGCAGATCCGCAACGAGACAGCGTAGCGTCCGCGATACGCCGGCGTAAAGTAGCGCTTATTAAGCTGAAGCTCCGGACGCGACCGGCGGTCGCGGCTTTATGGACGCTTAAATGCTTTCGGCCATCATGGGCTCGAAGCTTTCGGCCTTGGCGATGACCACGATGCCGCCGGGGCTGACCGTGAAGCCGCGGGCGAGGTCTTCCTCCTCGTCGTAGCCGATGCGGATGCCTTCCGGGATGTGCACGCCCTTGTCGATAATTGCGCGGCGGATTTTCGCTCGCCGGCCGATGTTCACGCCCGCGAACAGGATCGAATCCTCCACCTCCGCGTAGCTGTTGACGCGGGCCTGCGGTCCGACGACGGTGCGCGACACCTGGCCGCCCGAGATGATCGCCCCGGAGCAGACGAGGCTGTCGAACGCCGCGCCGCACCGCTCGTCGGATTTGAACACGTACTTCGAGGGGGGCAGGTTGGGCTGGTAGGTGCGCACCGGCCAATGCTCATCATATAAGTTGAGCTGCGGCTCGACGCCCGTCAGCTCCAGGTTGGCCTCGAAGTAGGCGTCGATCGTGACCAAGTCGCGCCAGTAGGCATCCTGCTTGCGGTTCCCGTCGAGAAACGGGTAGGCCTGCACGTGGCGGCCGCCGTGGATCATCGAGGGGATGACGTTCCAGCCGAAGTCGTGCGAGCTGCCTGGCAGCGTGGCGTCTTTGCACAGCTCCTCGAACAGGTAGGGCGCGTGGAACACGTAAATGCCCATCGAGGCCAGGCAGTAGCCGGGATCTCCGGGAATCGGCTTCGGCTCGGCCGGCTTTTCCTCGAAACCGACGACCCGCCCGTCGCCGTCGACCTGCATGATGCCGAACTGGCGGGCCGCGTCTTTGACGCGCACGCGCAGTGCCGCGACCGTCACGTCGGCCCGTTTCGCCTTATGGACGCCGATCAGCTTGCTGTAATCCATTTTGTAAATATGATCGGCCGCCAGGATGACGACGTACTCGGGCCGCTCCTTCTCCAGCGTGTAGATGTTCTGGTAGACGGCATCCGCGGTGCCCTGGTACCACTGCTCGTCGATCCGCTGCTGCGGCGGGACGACGTCGATGAACTCGCCCAGCTCGCGGCACAGGTAGTTCCGCCAGCCGAGCGTGACGTGGCGGTCTAGGCTCATCGCCTTGTATTGCGTGAGCACTAGAATCCGCCGCACGCCGCTGTTGAGGCAGTTGGAGAGCGTGAAATCGACAATTCGATAAATGCCGCCGAAGGGCACAGCCGGCTTGGCCCGATCGCGGGTGAGCGGCTCCAGCCGCGACCCCTTGCCCCCCGCCAAAACCACCGCCAAAACTTCTTTCATCGCCCGCGTTCCTCGCTTGATTCTCGTATCTCAGCGTCATCTCGCAGGCGCCGCAACCGATCATCGCGTGCTAGCAGCTTGACGACGCCAGAACGCTCATTCTAACCGATCAAGGGCGCGGGCCAAGGGTAGGTTTTTAGTCTGATGATGAGCGCAAGTCCTGAGTAAGAATCTTGGCTGCTGTTCGCCGAACACTCAGGGGCCCCGCGCCGATTAAGCGGACATCTGCTGGCGGAGTCTTGGCTAACACCGGATTTTGCTCGCCAGCCTTCTTAGCCGCATCTAGAACTTCGGCAGGTGTCGTGCCGCTGGCCACGATCCGAGTCATTTCATGATCCCACGCAATCCACTTGCCGGCGTACTCGCGCGGTACCGTTGGGTGTTCGATCTGGGTCACGCGCTATTTCTCCTCTTTGTCGGGTAGTAGTTCCGACAAATCCTCGTCCACACCCACGACTTTTTTCCCATCTCCGCTGGCATGTCTCAATTCGTCCAAGAAATTTTCCCAAGTCGTGCGGTCGTTCCATCCCATATCAATATAATGCTTGCGCCAAGAGCTTACCGCTCGAACCACTCCGGCTGCAACACGCCGAACTTCCTCGGCTGCATCCAGTGAGACGTCCACTGAATCTCCATGGACGACTCTGCTCCTCAGGCCGTACAGTTTTTTGAGAACCTCACCCTTTCGAGTCCTGCCGAGGCTCGTCGGCTGCAACAATGTTGGTACAAAGCTACCTATGGTCTGTGTTTTTTTATCATCTTGACGTTTGCATACGAGTGTTTCGATTGCAGCAAAACTTTTGGAAATCGTCCCTTCCGGAGACGATGCGTTGTCAGCGTCGACGAGGCACGTCGTCGCCATTTCCAAGCGTTCCAAAATGTCGTTTTTTCCGCTTCCAATCCCAAAACGGGCATCGAGGCAATCGCGCAAGACTCTGCCGCCGTCACCCGCGGCAAGAAAAGTGATTGGTACACTATATGGCCCGTCTGTACTACAGAATTGGGCGGTCTTTGCCACTGACTGAATCACGTCGCCAATATCTGACTCAACGAGCGCAAACGCGCGTTCCGAACAGTGCGCCACTAGCTTGGCAAGCACTTTAGCGCAATCTTCCCAACGTCCGCCGGTTGTGCCTAAAAGTGAAAATCCACTGGGTGATGACCATAGTTCAAACCATGAATACTCATAAAACCAATCGGCCAGCTCATGATTCTCTGGCGGCAGACTCCAGTCCTCGCCGAGATTGAAAAAATTGCGAACATCGGTTGAATGCTCTCCTTCCAGTTCCAAGATCGCGAATGTCACGAATCTATCATAGGCCCTTGTAAATCCGTCTGGCGCGTCGGAGGGCACTCCCGAGAGTTGTTCGATCGCGATTTCTACAAGATCATCAGCGGTGATAGGCGATGGCGCCGGCAACTCGTTGATAACCAATTCCTGAATCCGTTCATTAAGCTTCTCTGATACTTTGTCGAACGGCGAGTCTTTAACGTGGTGATGTCAAACTTCAAATGCAACAGTGTTGAGAACTGATATTGGTGAAAGGATCGCTGGGTCGTTTGAATGTCGCGGTTGTTCATGCAGCGACGTTCGCACGGAGGCCCAGCGATGGCTAAACATCTTACGTTTGAGG
>CAZHIV010000449.1:0-6938 GCA_964532675.1 uncultured Planctomycetaceae bacterium | reverse complement strand
AAACGGCGGCGCGTTTGTCGCCGCCGCCGGCGAGGACACCATCCTCTGGGCCACCGGCACGATCAACATCCAGGGCGGCGTGGTCGACCTTCAGCGCTTCGATGATCGAGGGGGTACGATCGCCTTTCTCGCCGGGTCGCTCAGTTACCTGGGCGACCTCACTGTCGGCCCCGGCGGATTGCTGGGCGGGTCGCTATCGCTCGACAACCAGCGCCACCTGACCCTCGACGGCACGACAACGGTCGAAAGCCTCCACAAGCTCACGCTCGACGGCGGCTCGTTGAGCACCGGCGCGCTGGTTGTGAACGGAGATTTTGCCTTCAATTCGGGCACGCTCTCGGTCACCGGCCCAACCGGCCTCGCGATCGGCACGGCGGGCCCGCTGGGCGGCGTCGTCACATTGCGCGCCGGACGCACGTTGAACGTCAGCAGCACGACCACGGTCGAATCGGGCGGGCTGCTCGTCCTGGAAAGCGGCGGAACCGTCGATGCCGGGATGATCGCCAACTACGGAACGATTGTGCTGGATGGCGTGGCGGCCGTCTTGGGCGGCACGGAACTTAGCAACCACGGCCTCGTGCGCGGCGAGGGGTTCGTCGCGGCGGCCGTCACCAACACCGCAGCCGGCGAAATCCGGGCCCAGAGCGGAAAAACGCTGACCTTCACGGCGCCGAGCGGCACGAACGCCGGAACCATCAATCTACAGGGCGGCACGCTCGAATTCGTCGACTCGCTGACCAACAGCGCGACTGGCCGGATTCTGGGGCGCGGCATGCTCTCCGTCGGCGGCAGCCTCACCAACCAAGGCCACATCGCTTTCTCCAGCGGAATCAGCGACGTCTTCGGCGACGTGCGCAACGACAGCGGCTCGGCGGCCCGCGGGATTTCGATCTCCGGAAACGCGGACGTTACGTTCTGGAACGGCGTGGAGAATGTGGCCGGCTCGCTGTTCAACGTGTCGGCCGGTTCCTCGGTCATGTTCTTCGGCAACTTTAGCGGCGCGGGGATCACCGGCGCGGGCAATTCGTTTTTCGAAGCCGACGTAAGCCCGGGCGCCAGCCCCGCGGCGGTTCACTTCGGCGGCAATTTGTTCCTCGGCGCCGCCGCGCGCCTGGAGATTGATCTCGGCGGCACGGTGCTCGGCGGCCAGTTCGATCACGTGAACGTCCAAGGCGCCGCAACGCTCGACGGAATCCTCGACGTGTCGCTGCTGGGCGGATTCGAACCCGATTTGGGCGACTCGTTCGAAGTGGTGCACGCCGCTGGCGGCATCCTGGGACGGTTCGACGTCGCGACGCTGCCTTCTCTCGCCGCGGGGCTCAATTGGAGCGTCGTCTACGACGACGTCTCGGTGCTGCTCGAAGTGGTGGCGGGCGGACTTGATGGCGACTTCAACTTCGACGGGTCGGTCGACGCGGCCGACTACGTCGTCTGGCGAAACGGACTGGGCACCACGCACGGGGCGGGCGAGTACGACGTCTGGCTCGCTCGATTCGGCCAGACGGCGGCAAGCGGCGGCGCGGCCGGCGCGTCGCCGCTCCAAGCGCCGGTGCCGGAGCCGGCGGTCCTGGTGTCGATCGTGATCATGGCCTTCGTCGCGGCACCTTTTTACCGCCGCCCGTAGAGTCCAAAACCGATCGGCGAGCGATGTCGAATTGACGACAGGCCGTCTACAGATTGACGACGGTTTCCGTAGCGGCGTGTCCTGTCGCTTCTAGAAAAGGCCAAGCATTTCCCAGGCTTATGACGTTGCCAGCACTCTGGCACAACTCGTGCCGCGGTAGTGCTCAGGCAGGTAGCCCCTCTTATGGCATCGCCGGCGTGCCGGGGTTCATTGTGGCTGCGCCGGATGCGATGCGAACGCCTCGCGCGCCAGGAGCCGAGGCGGATGGATAGGATTCAATAGGGAACGGCGTGCGACGGGCGAATGAAACTCGGCCGCCGCTCGCGGAAGGAACACAAAATGTATCTCCCCCGCATTTCCACACGTTACTTGATTCTCGCGATGTTGAGCTTTTCGCTGGCAGGCGGCGACGCGCTGGCCGAGCGCGGCGAACGCGGCGGCGGTAATCGCTCCGGCGGCAATAGCGGCAGCAATCGCTCGTGGAGCGGCGGCGGCTCGTCGTCGCGCGGACACTCGGGCGGGTCCTCGCGCTCGTTCAGTGGCGGCTCCTCTCGTTCCGGTAGCGGGTCCTCTCGTTCCGGTGGCGGGTCCTCACGCTCATTCAGTGGCGGGTCCTCTCGTTCCGGTGGCGGGTCTTCGCGCTCGATTAACAGTGGTTCGCCTCGCTCGTTCAGCGGCGGCTCCTCTCGTTCCGGTGGCGAGTCTTCGCGCTCGATTAACAGTGGTTCGCCGCGCTCGTTCAGCGGCGGTTCCTCGCGCTCGGTGAGCGGCGGGTCCTCGCGCTCGGTCAGCGGCGGGAGCGAACGCTCGGTCCGCTCGTTCAGCGGCGGGTCCTCGCGCTCGCAGGACGGCGATAGTCGCAGCGGTTCATCCATCAGTCGGTCGTTCTCCGGCCGATCGTCGATTGGCGCTTCTTCGGACGACGTTTCGTCGCGGGTTCGCACCTTCGGCGGCGATGCGACAAGCCGCTCGTTGCAGAGCGTGCCGTCCAACCGTCGTTCGGCGGACATCGGCTCGACGGATCGCGGCCCGCGGCAAGGAAACCGTTCGCTCGGTGACTCGAATAGCAGCGGTTTGCCGCGGACTTTCGGCCGCGGATCGAATGGTAACGAGTCGCTGCAATTCAACCGCTCGTTCGGCAACACCCGCGCGCGTGGCGACGCAACGTCGGATTCGGCGAACCGCATCGGGCGTGCCGGCGGCAACGATTCATCATCTCGCTCGCAAGAATGGGCCAACAGGCTGCGGGATGGCGGCGGCGATCGGGGAAATGCGTCGTCGTGGAGCCAGTCGCGCCGGCAGCACGCCACGGGGCGGCCGACGAACGACCAGGTTCGCAATTTCCTGGACCTTCGCCGCGACGGCGCGGTCCGACAGGCCGGGAACCTCAGCGACCGATCGTTCGAAAGGAATCCCAGTCGCCGCGGCGGCGACGCCAACGTCGCGGACAACGTGCCGGACAGCATTCGCCAATTCAACCGGCGCCGCGGCGGCGATAACTGGCAGGGCGACGGCGACCGCTCTTGGAGCCGGCGGTTCGGCAAGGGAGACAGCGACCGCGGTAATCCGAACCGAAATTTCGGCGACCGCAATTTCGTCGATCGCAACTACCAGGATTGGCGCAAAGGCGCCTGGCGCGGCCAGCGCGGCGAGGGGTTCGACCACCGCGACCAGTCGGGCCGTTGGAAGGACGGCGACCGGTTCGTCGCCGCGCATCGGATTCGCGATCACTGGAAGGGCCACCAGGGCCGTCACGACGTGCCGTTCCGAGGCGGCTGGTGGGACAAGCATCACCGGCACGGCCGGCACTGGCACCATTGGGACCGCTTCGCCCATCGCCACCATTCGCCGTTTTACTGGTGGAGCTGGTGCCCCGCGCCGCGGCTGACGGCCTGGATCAGCTACGGCTGGCCGACTCCCTACTACTGGGACTACGGCCCCGGCGAGTACATTTACTGCTACGACGGCGTGATTTACGTGAACGGCGTGTGGTTCCAGCCGGCGCCGCTCTACCACGAGCAGACTCTGGTGCTCGCCCAATATGCCCCCGATTGGACGGCGGAGCAGGCCGCCCAGGCCGACTGGCTGCCGCTGGGCGTGTTCGCGGTGGCCCGCGACGGCGTGGCCGACGCGAACGTGCTGCTGCAGCTCGCGGTCACCCAGGACGGCGTGATTGCCGGCACGGTCTTCAACCAGTTGACTGGTGCCACGTTTGCCATCGAAGGCGCGGTCGACAAGCAAACGCAGCGGGCCGTGTGGACGTACGTCGATGCGACCAACGCGCGAATCGTCATGGAGACGAGCATCTTCAACCTGACGCAGCCGGAGGCGACGGGCCTCGTTCACTACGGCCCGGATAACATCCAGGTGATCCAGCTCGTGCGGCTCGAGGAGCCGGCCGAGGGGGCGGCACCGGCCGTGGGTCCGTGATGCTTTGCAACGCAGTTCGCGGCTGTGTTTTAACGCGGTGGTCCGAAGCTCGACAATAGCCCGACCGCTACGCGGTCGGGGCCGGAGGGGCGTAGCCCTCGCCCTCCGGCTATTGCGCGTCGATGCTAACCGCGCGTCGAGGCTCTTGTGCGTCAAGACAAACAGAACAGACGTAATCGACGCGGTTCGAATGGCGGGTTAACATGAGTCGAGAGGGGAGCGATGCTCACTCCAGACCATGATTAACCAATCATTGCAAACGGGCGCGGGGACCGGGAATCCGGCGGTTCAATTTGCGGTCCTCGCGCAGCGGGCGGCGGGGCGCGATCCGCGGTTCGCGACCGACTTCGTCAGCGCCGTGCTGCGGATGGCCCGCGACGCCGGGGCCAGCGACGTGCACATCGATCCGGCGGCCGATTCGCTCGAAGTCCGCTGGCGTTTGGACGGCGTGCTGCAGCGCCTGGGCGAGCTGCCGAAGGAAGTCGGCGCCAATGTCGTGGCCCGATTGAAGGTGCTGGCCGGGCTCTTGACGTACGAATCGGCGCTGCCGCAGGAGGGCCGAATCTGGGACGATTCGCTGCGCGTCGAAGTGCGGGTAAGCACCTTTCCGACGCTATACGGCGAACGGGCCGTGCTCCGGCTGCTGGGCGCCACGAAGCACTCGCTCGATTCGCTGGAAGAACTCGGGCTGCCGGCGGCGGTGATGGACAAGCTCGAGCGGCACCTGGCGTCGACTTCCGGCGCGATCCTCATCGTCGGGCCGGCCGGCAGCGGGAAGACGACGACGGCCTACGCTGGCCTACGGCACATCGTTGCCCAAAGCCAGGCGTCGCGGAGCATCGCGTCGCTGGAGGACCCGATCGAAGTGGCCGTGGCCGGCGTCGCGCAAACGCAGGTCAACCTGGCGGCCGATTTCGACATGGCGACCGGCCTGCGCAGCCTGCTTCGACTGGATCCGGAAGTGATCCTCATCGGCGAGATGCGCGACCGGGCCACCGCGGAGATCGCGCTGCAGGCCGCCCTTACCGGCCAACTGGTGCTCACCACGTTTCACGCGGGCGATTGCGGCGAGGCGCTCAGCCGGTTGGTCGATATCGGCATTCCGCCGTACGCGGTGCGAAACGCCGTGCGGCTGATCGTGGCCCAGCGCCTGCTGCGGCGGCTGTGCAAGTGTGCCCAGCCGGGCGACGTCGCGCAGCACGCGCTGTCGCGGGGCCTGGACGTGCGGCAGTGCTCGATTCCGGGCGCGTGCGACGAATGCCGGCATACCGGTTATCGGGGCCGCTGCTTGATCGCCGAGTGGCAAGCGAAAAGCGACGCGCAGGGCACGCCGCATTTCGACGGGGCAGGAAGCCTGTGGGCCAGCGCTCAAGCGCTCGTCGAGGCGGGAGCTACCAGCCCGATGGAAGTGGTGCGCGTGCTGGGATTGCCGGATCGTGGCGAGTGAGTATTTGGAAGAGTGACGTGCGAGATTCGTTTAGAGCCTGTAGTTAAACCGCCAAGAACGCAAAGGACGCCAGGCAAGACAAAAAATGAGTTTCTCTTGGCGTCCTCTGCGTTTTTGGCGGTTTCCCTCGATTGTTCGCAGCTCTTAGAAACTCGCTCCTCGCCGCGAGCAAGTATTGCATTGCGCGGGATTCTGATATACTTGCGTCCATCCGGGAATTATTTCTGTAGGGAACGGCCTCTGTGCCATTCCGTCGGCCAGGCGTGCAACGCGGAACGCCGCAGAGGGCGTTCCGTGCGCGTTTTTACACTGCTCGGAGCGGAACGCCGCGGAGGGCGTTCCCTACAGGTTTAGGAACGCCGCGGAGAGCGTTCTTTACAGGTTTAGACTGCTCGGAGCGGAACGCTCATCCGACGCAATATTCGGGAGAGAGAGGCGGATGCATGAATGCTCCGACGAGCGGCAAGGGGGCCGCGCCTGCGCTGAGTGATTTCATCCTCCTCAATGCGGAAATCGCAGCGCTGGTCCGTGCCCGAATTCCGCTGGAGCCGCACTTGGCGCGGATCGGGCGCGATCTGCCGGGCAAAGCGGGCGAGCTGGCCGAGCGAATTGGCCGGCGAATGGAAGCGGGCGAGAGCCTTGCCGCGGCATTGGATGCCGAATGCGCTTCGATGCCGGCCTCCTATCGTGCGGTGATCGCCGCCGGCGTCCAGAGCGGCCAGCTCGGCAGCGCGCTGGAGGCGTTCGTCGAATCGGCCGAGCGGATCGACCAGTTGCGCCGCGTCACGGGCATCGCGCTCGTGTATCCGCTCGTGCTGCTGGTGGTGGCTTCCCAGCTATTGGCGGTGATCATCACGCGGGTGGTGCCGAGCTTCATGGCGCTCGACCAGTATCCGTTCGGCCCGATCGCCCGGCTGGCCGAGTGGCCATTCACCGAGCCAATTTTGGCGATCGCAGTGCCGGGGCTGGCGGTACTCGGCGCGCTCGTCTGGTGGTCGCAATCGGGATCGTCGGCACGCTCACGTGCGATGGGCTTGGCGGCGCGGTTGCCGCTGATGGGCCGCATCCAGCGCTGGAGCCAGGCGGCGATGTTTGCCGAGATGCTGCATCTGCTCGTCGAGCGCGGCTTGCCGCTCGATGAGTCGCTTCGCCTGGCAGCGAACGCGACCGACGACGGGCGGCTTCGCCGCGCGGCGGGGCGCGTCGCCGAGCAGGTTCGCTCGGGCGCGGCCGCCGGAAAATCGGGTCGCGAGACTATGGATACGAAGCGGTCCGATATTCCGCTGATGATCCGGCTGGCGCTGCACCATACGGGCGACCGGGCGCTTTTGGCCGGCGGGTTGCGGCAAGCGGCGGCCATGTACCGGGAACGGGCCGCGGCGGCCGCCCAGTGGTACGCCGAGTATCTGCCCATCCTGCTCACCGTGGCGATCGGCG
>CAZHIV010000448.1:0-8016 GCA_964532675.1 uncultured Planctomycetaceae bacterium | reverse complement strand
TGCGGGCGCTGCGCGAGGCGCTGGCCGGGCTGCGGCGGGTCGCACCGCCGGCCGAGTGGGCGGCGACGTACGCCAAGCTGGCCGAGAGCAGCAGCGATGCGGTGCGCAGCGAAGCGACGGCCCTCGGCGTCGCGTTTGGCGACGAGGCGGCGCTCGAGTCGCTGCGGCGGCTCGTGACATCGCGCGAGGCCGATGCCGCGGCGCGGCGCGACGCCTTGAAGGCACTCTTGGCCGCGAAGGACGCCGGGCTGGCTGCCACGCTGCACTCGCTGCTCGACGAGCCGGGCGTGCGCGACGCGGCCCTCAAGGGCTTGGCCCAGTACGTTGCGCCGCAAACGCCCGAGAAGATTCTGGCCGTCTACCCGTCGTTGACGCCGACCGAAAAGCGTTCGGCGCTGGCTACGCTGGCGTCGCGCCCGCCGTACGGAGTCGCGCTGCTGAAGGCGGTCGGAAAAGAACAGATTCCGGCGACCGATTTGCCGGCGGACCTGGTGCGCCAGCTTCACAATTTGAACGACGATGCGATCGACGAAATGCTGGCCGAGATTTGGGGACAGGTCCGCAGCACCGCGGAGGACAAGGCGGAGCTCATCGCCCACTATCGCGAGCTGATTGCGAAAACGCCGGAGCGCGAGCCCGATCTGCAGCTTGGCCGGGCCGTGTTTGCCAAGACGTGTCAGCAATGCCACATGCTCTACGGCGTGGGCGATACGATCGGCCCCGACCTCACCGGTTCCAACCGCTCGGATGTCGAGTATCTGCTTTCGAATATCGTCGATCCGGGCGCGCTGATCGCCAAGGAGTACCAGTCGACGGTGATTATCACGGTCGACGGCCGCGTGGTGACGGGCATCGTGTCGGCCGAGGACGAGAAAGCGGTGACCATTCGCACGGCGACCGAAACCGTCGTCCTGCCGCAGGACGAAATCGACGAGCGCGAGCTGGGCGACACCTCGATGATGCCGGACGACCAGTTGAAGCAGTTCTCACACCACGAGGTGCTGTCGCTATTCGCGTACCTCCGCGGCAAATCGCAAGTGCCGATGCTCGCGACCAAGGAGAACGCCGCTGCGATCTTCAACGGCCGCGATCTGGCCGGCTGGACGGGCGACTCGCAGCTCTGGTCGGTCGAGGACGGCGAGATCGTCGGCCGCAGCCCCGGCATCGATCACAACTCGTTTCTCGTGAGCGACCTGGCGGCCGAGGATTTCCGGATTTCGTTCCAAGTGAAGCTCGTGGGGGACGCGGGGAACAGCGGCGTGCAGTTCCGCTCGCAGCCGCTCGATGGGTTCCATGAAGTCCGCGGCTACCAGGCCGATATCGGCCCCGGCTGGTGGGGCAAGCTCTACGAGGAAAACGGCCGAGCCTTGTTGTGGGACAGGCCGGGCGAGCAGCACGTCCAGCGCGGCGACTGGAACCGCTACGAGATCGAAGCCATAGGCAGCCGCATCCGCACCTGGATCAACGGCCAGCCGTGCGTCGACCTCGCCGACCCGGAGGGCGACCGCCGCGGCGTCTTCGCGCTGCAAATCCACAGCGGCGGGCCGATGGAGGTGCGGTTCCGGAATTTGAAGCTAGGGATCAAGTAACGAAAGTGTGCAGTAACGGTATAAGGACGTCTCACGCAAAGGCGCGAAGGCGCAAAGACTATTGGCATTGATAGAAAGGGTACAAAGAACTCTAAGCGGCTTACCGGCCAAATCAAGGAATGCTGACACTTCGTGCCCCTTGTGTCCTTCGTGGTTTATTATCTTCTTTGCGCCTCTGCGCCTTTGCGTGAGAAACTCCTTGCTGTTCTGGTAGGCAAATTATTGCTTGCGAAGCAGCGATGCCGCCGGCTTGTCGAGGTACAGCGTGCAGCGGACGTGTTGCTGAAGGATGGAGGCGGGCACCTGGGGCGTGACGTCGCCTTCCACGGCGTTTCGGACCGCCTCGGCCTTGCGCTCGTCGGGGACGGTGCAGAGGATCGCGTGGCTCTTCATGATCTGCCGGACGCTCATGGAAATGGCCTCGCGCGGCACGTCGTCGAACGTGGGGAACCAGCCTTCGCCCAACTGCTGGCGGCGGCAGGCGTCGTCGAGCTGAACGACGAGGTAGGGCTCTTCGGTATCGAAGTCGGCGGGCGGATCGTTGAACGCCAGGTGCCCGTTCTCGCCGATGCCGACGAAGGCCACGTCGATCGGGTGACGGCGGATGATCTCGCCCACGCGGGCCGCTTCGGCCGCCGGGTCCGTTTCGCCGTCGAGGTAGTGGAACGCCCGCATCGGCAGCGGCAGCCGGCTCACGAACCGCTCCCACAAGTAGCGGCGGAACGACGCCGGGTGCGCGATCGAAAGGCCCACGTACTCGTCCAGATGGAAACCCGTCACGCGGTGCCAATCGATGCCGGGCTCCTGGCTGAGCTGGGCCAGCATCTCGAACTGCGAAGCCCCGGTCGCCACGATGATGCTGGCCGCGCCGCGCTCCGCGAGCGCCCGCCGCATCAACTCCGCGCCCGCCGCGGCGGCTGCCTTTCCCAGCTGCTGCTTGTCCGGCATAATCTGTACGTCCATCGACGATCGTGCTCCTATCCTGCGTATTCGGCTTTTGAAAAGAAGATTTAACCACGACGGCACAACGGACACGACGCTCAAATGCTTGCCGACAGCGTAGCACCTGATTGATTGCGACTAAAATGCGTTGTGTCCGTCGTGTCGTCGTGGTGAATATTGGGCGATTTAAACCATGCATGCTCCCAATGACTTCGTCGATCTGCAAGTGAACGGATACGCAGACGTCGACTTCAATGCCGACGCGCTCGACGCCCAGCAGGTGGCCGCCGTTTGCCAGCGCCTGCGCCACGACGGCGTGGCGGGCATCCTGGCGACGGTGATCACGGCCGACTTGGAGGCAATGTGCCGGAGGCTGGCGGGCATTTGCCGCGTCCGCGAGGCCGACCGCGCGATCGCCGAGCTGATTTGGGGCATCCACATCGAAGGGCCATTTCTCAACGAACAGGCCGGGTATATCGGCGCGCACCCGGCCGCGGCGGCCCGGCCGGCCGACGTGGAGACGATGAAACGGCTCCTTGACGCGGCCGGCGGGCTCACGCGAATCGTCACGCTCGCCCCGGAACGCGACGACGGCGGGCGGGTCACGCGATTTCTCGCCGAGCGCGGCGTGCGCGTCTCGGCCGGGCACTGCAACCCCTCTCTGGACGAGCTGCGGGCCGGAATCGACGCCGGCCTCACCCTGTTTACGCACCTGGGCAACGGCTGCCCGATGACGCTGCCGCGACACGACAATATTATTCAACGGGCGCTGAGCCTGTCGGACCAACTCATGATCGGCTTCATCGCCGACGGCGTCCACGTGCCGTTCGCGGCACTGGCGAACTACTTGCGGTGTTGCGGCTACGAGCGAGCGTTTGTCGTCACCGACGCCATCCGCGGCGCTGGGCTCGGGCCGGGCGAGTACTCGATTGGCGATCGGCGCGTCGTTGTGGATGAAAACCTCGCCACGTGGGCGGCCGACCGCAGTCACCTGGTCGGTTCGGCCGGCACGATGCAACGCTCGGCCGAGAACCTGCGCGATAAGCTTCACTTGAACGAGCCGCAAGTCCGCCAGCTGTTGGTGGAAAATCCGCGGCGAATCGTAGAGGGGGAGAATGGGAGATAGGGAGAGGGGGAGATTCTACTTCAGCGCGTGTTCGCGTTCGTGTCTCCCCCTCTCCCCGTCTCCCCTTCTCCCACTCTTCCTCCAACCGGCGCGTCGTCGCGCTCGAAAAACATGAGATGCTGCCACGGCAGCTCGTCGAACTCCTCGACGAGCTTGAAGCCGTTGGGCGGGAATTCCTTCATGATCTGCGCTTTGCTCATTTTGTGCAGCGGCTTGATCGGCACGTTGGGGTCCTCGGCGCGGAACTCGGCGAGGGCGACGCGACCGGCCGGCTTGAGACTGCGGCGGATGGCCGCCAGCATCTGCTCGGGATGCGAAAATTCGTGGTACACGTCGACCAGCAGCACCAGGTCGACCGACGCCTCGGGCAGTTTGGGATCGACCACGCTGCCCAGCACGGGCTGGATGTTTTCGACCTTCTCGGCCGCGGCCGCGTCCTTCAACAGTTCGAGCATCTCGCGCTGGATGTCGACGGCGAACACCTTGCCCCGCTCGCCGACGAGCCGGGCCAGCTTGAGCGAATAGAACCCGTTGCCGCAGCCCAAATCGCAAACCGTGTCGCCCTCTTTGATACCCAGGGCTCCCAGCAGCGTGGCGCAATCCTCTTCGCGCTGGCGGGACTCGCGCGTGAGCCACGGGGCGCCGAGATAGTGCATCGTCTGGGCAATCTCGCGGCCTTTGTAGTCCTTCGGCGCCGGCGGGTTTACGTCGTCCTGCCCCGCGGCCATCGGCGCGATGCCGCTTAGCAGTACGATAACCGCTGCGACGGATTTGGGCGTGACAAGTTGCACAAGGTAACGGTTTAAAGACATCGATTGTCGGCCGCGGCCGTGATTGGGTGGCTCAGTTATTTCGTGAGAAACGCGTCCGCGACAGCCCGCTCCGTGCCGACGCCCTCGTCGCCCTGCTGCTGCATCCAGGCGTCTAATTCGGCGCGCAATTGCCGCAACGTATGGGCATGTCGCGGGTCGGCGGCCAGATTGTGTTGCTCGAGCGGATCGGCGGCCAAATCGTACAGCTCTTCGGCCGGTCGACGGTGATAACGATCGACGACCGCCGCCGCGCGAGGATCGGTTTTCGCCTTTTCGACCCACGAGCGCCAGTAGGCGTTGCCATCGACAACCTTGCCGCCGTCGATATGAGTGCGGTGCTCGCCGTCGGGCCGCAGGTTGCGGATGTACTTCCACTGCCGCGTGCGCACCGAGCGGATGGGATAGGCATTCATGCGGCCGTCGCCGCTGTGAGTGGTGAATACCCGGTCGCGGTGCTCCGAGCGCTGCCCGGTCAGCACGTCGGCGAACGATTGGCCGTCGAGGTCCGACGGCGGATCGCCGCCGGCGGCCTCCACCAGCGTGGGCAGCAAATCGAGGAGGCTCAGCATCGCGTCCGACCGGCTGCCGGGGCGGATCACTTCCGGCCAGACCGCAAAGAACGGCACGCGCGTGCCGGCATCGTAGAGGTTCCATTTGCCGAACGGCCACTGGGCGCCATGGTCGCTGAAATGGATGAACAGCGTGTGCCGGCCGAGCCGTTCGTAGGTCGCGTCGTAGACGAGCCCCAAGTCGCCGTCGAAGCGCTCTACGGCGGACGCGTAGCGAGCACGCCAGCGGCGCGTTTCCGGCGCGTCGACGTGGGTGGGCGGCGGAACGAATATCGTGCTGCTTTGTGCCGGGTCAGGAGACCCGCGCACAACATTGTCTTCGCCCGGTGGCGCTTCCGGCCACGGGACGTGCGGCCAGTTCGTGCCGACGAACAGGCACAACGGCTGATCGCCTTTTCGCCGCTGCAGGAATTCGACCGCCGCCGCGACGCACGCATCGTCGTGAAACGTGTCGTGGCTCACGTGGTCGAAGCCGTAGAGTTCGCCTTGCTTGTAATGGGCGACCTTGCCGAAGGCCACGACCTCGTAGCCCAGCTCGTGAAGGTACGCCGGTAGCTTCTTTACCTCGTCGCGCGGCGGCTGGTGGTTGAGCATCGAGCCGGTCCGCATGGGCATCAGGCCGGTCAGCAAAGCGGCGCGGCTGGGCGCGCACGAGGGCGAGGCGGCGAACGCATTCGTAAACGTCATGCCGGCCCTGGCGAGCCGTTCCAGGTTGGGCGTGTGGAACTCGCCGGCGCCGGCAACCGAGGAGTCGAAGTATCCGTGGTCGTCGGAGATGAAGACGACGAGGTTTGGCTTCTCGTCAGCGGCCGCGAAACAATGGCCGGCGAATAAAAGCACTGTGGCGGCGGCTATGAACGTGACCAGTCGAGGCATGCGGTTGCTCCACGTTCAGTTTAGTCGAACGAGTAAAGCCGTTCGACGCCCGCGTGCATCTCTTGGATGCGGCGCTGGCAAATTATGTCAGCGATTCGCGTTGAATCTGCTCGGCCATGCGAACGTGATACTGGCGGAGCTTTTCGCGGAGATCGGGGCGGGCATTGGCAAGGATGCGGATTGCCAGCAACGCGGCATTCTTGGCGCCGTGGGAGCCGATGGCGAGCGTGCCGACCGGCACGCCGCCCGGCATTTGGGCCATTGAGAGCAGGGCGTCGAGCCCGCCCAGCGCGTTGCTATGCATCGGCACGCCGAGGACGGGCAGCAGGGTTTGGGCGGCGACGACGCCGGGCAGGTGGGCCGCCAGGCCGGCGGCAGCGACAATCACTTCCAAGCCGCGGCTTTCCGCCGATTTGACGTATTCGCTGACGAGCTCCGGCGAGCGATGGGCGGACGCCACTTTTGCCTCGTGTGGCACGCCGAACTCGTCGAGGATCTTGGCCGCCGACTGCATGATTTCCCAATCGCTCTTCGAGCCCATCAGGATACCGACAAGGGGGTGGCTGGCTGTGTTGGTCATCGGGGAGTTGGAAAACTTGAGTACGGCGTACGGCGCGAATTAATGAGTGTTCTTATCTCCGATTGACGCCGCGCATGCAACCCACGACAAGTAAGAATCCCCGCGAAATCGTGGGGCAGTTTCGGCAAAAATGTAGTCCTCTCGCTCCGCGAGAGGAGAATCATCTCGCGGAGCGAGATGACTAGAACCGGTGTCAAAACCATAGATGCTTGCAGCTCAATGGCACAGGCTGCTGGCCTGGTGTCGCAATCGGCTCAGTGGCACAGGCCGCTGGCCTGGTGTCGCAGTCTTGCAGCTCTCCGCACCGGCTAGCAGCCGGTGCCACTAGTTTTGAAACCGGTTCTACTTCAAATCTGCCCACCACTCAGCGCTACGACGCCACGGGCTGCTTGGCGCCGACGTTTTCGAGCACGGATACTAGCGCAACCTGGTCCACCGGCTTCACAAGGTGCTGATCGAACCCCGCCTCGCGCGAGCGCTGGCGGTCGTCGGCCTGGCCGTAACCGGAAACGGCGACGATCGTCTGGTGCTCGAAGCCTTCGTCGCGAAGGGTCCTGGCCACGTCGTAGCCGTTCATTTCGGGAAGGCCGATGTCGAGGAACAGGACCTGCGGCTTGAAGTCGCGGGCGCGCTCGATCGCGGCGAGCCCATCGTACGCCGTTTCCACCTGGTGCCCGAGCACTTTGAGCAGCAGGGCGCACGAATTGGCCGTATCACGATTGTCGTCGACCACGAGGATGCGCATCTTTCGCTGCTGGCCCGAGCGTCGCGGCGCCGTCTCGGGCTGGCCATTGGCGGCGGGCGCTTCGGCCAGCGGCAGGCGGATGGTGAAAGTCGATCCCTTGCCGATCCCGTCGCTGGCGGCGGAGATGCTGCCGCCGTGCATTTCGGCCAGCTTTCGCGCCACGGTGAGGCCGATGCCCAAGCCGCCCTCCGAGCGATCGAGCGTGCGATCGGCTTGCGCGAACAAGTCGAAGACGCGGCTCAGCATTTCGGGCGGCAGACCGATCCCGGTGTCGATCACCTTCACGACCGCGGTCGCATCGTCGCGGGACGCGCGCACGGTGACGCGCCCCTCTTCGCGCGTATACTTGGCCGCATTGGTGAGCAGATTGGCCACAATCTGCTCGGCCCGCGTCGCATCGACAAAGACGGGCAGCGCCTCCTCGGCAAGGTCGAGCGCCAGCTCGTGGCGCTTTTGCTCCATCACGGGCCGGGCGGTGTCGACCGACCGGTTGACGATCGCCACGAGATCGACGACTTCCTTGCGCAAGGTCACCTTGTTGCGGCTGATGCGCGACACATCGAGCAGGTCGTCGATGAGTCGGCCCAGGTTCTGCGTCTGCCGGTCGACGATTTCGAACAATTCGTCGGGCGAGTCGCCGGGCGAAATCTGGCCCAGCGCGATGGCATATCGAATGGCGGCCAGCGGATTGCGCAGCTCGTGGGCCAGCATCGCCAGGAATTCGTCCTTCTGGTGGCTGGCCTCTTGAACGGCGTGGAAAAGCCGGGCGTTGTCGAC
>CAZHIV010000447.1:0-2507 GCA_964532675.1 uncultured Planctomycetaceae bacterium | reverse complement strand
CGAGGACTTCCGCGTGTTGGCGCAGGCGATTAACAATCGCGAAGGCACGATCGGGCGGTTGCTCTACGAGCCCGAGACGTATGAGAATCTGAATCGGCTGATGTGCAACGCCAACACGGTGCTAGGGCAGGTATATCAACTGGCCCAGCGACTGCGGCCGGTCGTGGACGACGCCCGGGTGTTCATGGACAAAGTGGCCCGGGAGCCGGGCCGCGTCGTCACGGGCGGTTTAAACGCCAGCCCGATCAAGTGACGATGGCTTAGCTAAGCCGCAAGCGGTTGGCGGGGGCGGTTCCGTTTAAGGCGTCTGCGGCGGCAGGGTCGCGGCGGCGGGGGCGACGGGGTACTGCGTGGTCTCTTGGCGCAACTGGTTCGCGCGGTCGAGGAGCTGCTCGGTGGGCACGATGAGCTGCGGGGCCAGGTTGTAGCTCACCGTGCGGTTGTCGCGGATCTTCGACGGCACGAGGTTCTCGCTCACAAAGTCGAGCGGCGGAATCTGGTACCACGGCATGGGAATCGGCTGGTTGACGGTAAGCGTTTCGTAGCCCGGCTTGACGAGCCGGATTTCGCGCGTGCCGTAGTACGTGAAGTCGACGGAGCAGGGCGTGGTGCCGATCTGCTGGTTGTCGACGTAAACCAGGGCGCCGGGCGGGTTCGATCTCACGTTGAGCCGTCGCCGGACGCAACCAACGGCGGGGAGCAGCATGAGGGCGGCCAGCGCGATGAGGATGCCCGAACGCAGCGGCGCGCGCCGGCGACCCGTTGGGGATGCGGCTAGCGCGGGTGGGGGCAAAACCAACTGCCTGGTTGCAAAAGGGATCATCGAAGCGGTCCGAGCGGAGGACGAGAAGCGCAGCGGGGAGTATAGAAAGGGCCTCTGCGGGCAGCCAGCCCGAATTGGCGCGGCCTGGCGCGGTATGCGGGCAGTTTCGCGAGGGGATTTTCGCGGCTAGAATGAGAGATTCGCTTATCAGGCGTCCGGACGACCCCCTGCTAGCTGTCTCAGTATCCCCTGGTCTTGCGCGTGCCGCATGGCGACGAATAATCATGGCACCCTTTGCCCCACGTTCGTACTGAAGCACGCTTCAGTGAGCGACTTGGGCATGCGCCGCACGAACAACCAGGATGCGCTAGCGGTGATGGTCGCCGACGACGCGGGCACGTGGGCGGCTCGCGGGCACTTGCTGATGGTGGCCGACGGCATGGGGGCCCACGCGGCGGGCGAATTGGCCAGCAAGATCGCGGCCGACAACATCCCGCACACGTACTTCAAGCGCCGCGATCTGTACCCGCCGGCGGCGCTGCGGCAGGCGATTCGCGACGCGAACGCGGCAATCCACGCCAAGGGGCAAAGCAGCATCGGCTTTCAGGGCATGGGGACGACATGCAGCTGCCTGGTGCTGTTGCCGCAGGGGGCGCTGGTGGCGCACATCGGCGACAGCCGCGTGTATCGGCTGCGCGGCCAGGTGCTCGAGCAGCTCACGTTCGATCACAGCCTGGTTTGGGAGATGATGGCCGCGGGCCAGATGGCCGAGGAGGAGGTGCCGGCCTACATTCCCAAGAACGTGATCACCCGATCGCTCGGGCCGCATCCCAGCGTGCAAATCGACTTGGAAGGCCCTTACCAGGCGGCGGCCGGCGATGTGTTCCTGCTGTGCAGCGACGGTTTGAGCGGACCGATCACGGACGAGGAATTGGGCGCCCTGCTGCAGTGCCTACCGCCGGAAGAAGCGGCCGAGACGCTGGTGAACCTGGCCAACATTCGCGGCGGGCCAGACAACATCAGCGTCATCATCGCGCGGGTCGAGGGGGAGGCACCGGCATCGGCCGAGCTGGCCGGGTACGTCGCCGGCGAGGGGAAGCGTGCGCGCGGGTGGCCCACGGCCCCATTTTGGCTGGCGACCGGCGCGTGCCTGGCGACGCTGTTGTACCTCGTGGCCAAGGAACTTTGGGGTGGCGCGATTGTCGCCGGGGTGGCGATGGTCGCGGCGCTGTTGGCGGCCGTGAGCCTTCGGCCGCGGCCGGCCACTGGCGGCGGCGCCGCGATGGGTTCGATCGGCGGGCCGTACGGCAACGGACCGTACCGCAAGACCGATTGCCCGCCCAACGGCAAAGTCGTCGCGATGCTGGCCGACGTGGCCGGCCTGCTTCGCGCGCTGCCGGACAAAGAGCCCGGCAACTGGTCGGTGGACTTCAAGCCGTTCGACGATCAGCGGGCGCAAGCGGTCTTGGCGGCCGAGTCGGGCAACCACGGCGAGGCCATTCGCCAATACTGCCAGGCCATCCGCGAGATCATGCAGCAACTGCGCGAGCATCGGCCGACGATCGAGACGGACTCCGGCCGGATAGGGCCGTCGAGCTAAATCGCAAGCGGGTGGTGATGCCGCGCCTGCTGCTAGCATTCTTAGAGCCTATCCCAGAACCGTCGGGGACTGGCTCATTTTGCGGAGTCTTCGGAGCAAAATGTGCCTGTCCCCCTCTCCGCAGACGGTTCTGGGATAGGCTCT
>CAZHIV010000446.1:0-8361 GCA_964532675.1 uncultured Planctomycetaceae bacterium | reverse complement strand
GCCACAGCGCATAGAGCCGATAGCCGGCCTTTTGCTTCGGGTAAAAATTCAGCGTGGCGTTCTGGAAGACCGGCTTATTCATTTCTGACTCAATTGCGTGGCGCTGGAAGAGGTGCCGAGCACGACGGTGTGCCAGCCTGGCGTGACCTGGATCGAACGTTGCTGCAAATGTCCCTGCGCGTCGCGCCAGGTCAATTCGACTTCCACCGGCTGGTCCTGCGGCGCCGAGCCCAAGCCGAAGTGGATTTGCGGGCTGGAGCGTCCGGCGTGGCCGCTGCCGCCGTCCACCTGGTCGACCATGATCTTGCCGTCGGCGCGGGTCAGGCGGGCGCTGGCGCCGACGGCCGGCCAGCCGACCGTATCGGCGCCCGGATGACCGGGCCGCACCTTGAATTCGGCCACGCGGTCGCCGGCCACCGGCATCAAAAGGTGTAATCCCAGGAACGAGTTAGCCGTCGGGCTTTCGTTCTTGAAGAAGTAGGAATTCTCCCACTGGTTGCCGATCGCGTAATCGAGCCGTCCGTCGCCGTCGACGTCGGCAATCGCGATGCCGCGGCTGTTGTACGGCTCGTCCATGTGCAGCTCGCCGCAAATGTCGACCATCCGGCCCGACTTCGAGCGAACGAAGAACGGATTCGGATTGTGGCCGCTGATGTCGCTGCCCTCGGTGAGCTTCGGCCAGAGGCGGGGATCGTTCACGATGAGATCGTTGCTGGTGCCCAGCTCTTGCAATTCGGGCCAACGATTGACGGTGCCCTTGATGAACCCGGTGGCCTGCAGCGCCTCGGGGTCGCCGTCATTGTCGAAATCGCCGAACTTGGTGTCCCACCCCCAGCCGCTGCGCGACATGGCCAGCTCTTCGCTGCCTTGCGTGTACGGAGCAACGCCCTCCTGGAACGCGTCGATGTTGCCGTTACTGACCCACACGAAATGGCTCTCGTGCAGCGCCATGTCGTCGGCGATGTTGCTGACGTAGATATCCAAGAACCCGTCACCGTTCACGTCGGCAAAGTCAACGCCCATACCCTTGAATGAATCGTTGCCCAGTACACACGACTTGGGGGTCATCACGTCGCGCGCTCCTTCGGCCAGGGCGAACTGCGGATTGCCGGGCGTGGAGCGGTTGTGCAGCAGCCGGTCGGGGCCGAAATCGTTGGCGAAATAAATCTCCGGCCGCATGTCGTTGTCTAGGTCCGCCACCCCGAGGGCCAGAACCCAGCCTTTGTCGGTCAATTCGGTGATGACTTCAGACTTATCCACAAACTGCGCGGTAGGCTGTTCGCCGGTCGTGGCGTAGTTCCACATGAAGAGCTTGGCCCCGCCGCCGTTGAGCGCCTTGCTCTTGCCGGCGTGCATCACCTTGGCGATGCCGGTGCCGTCCGGATCGAGCACGTTGGCGTTCTCGCCAAAGAAGTTGCCCAGCACCAGGTCGAGATGACCGTCGCCGTCGATGTCGGCCAGCGAAGCGGCATGCGTGTACCAGCGCGTCGGATTCTTGCCGTCCATCGTGGGCACGAGCTCGGTGGGATGGAAATCATCGGCCGACAGCATGGCTGAACCGGCGGACGAGGTCTTGCGCAGATGCAGGATCGGCGTGCGGCCCCAGTAATACACCAGCACGTCCGCAAGTCCGTCTTCGTTGAAGTCGCCCACCAGTGCGCCGGTCGGCAATGCTTTTTGAGGATCGACCATCAACGGCGCGGGATCGGGCGAGAACGGCTTGAACCGTTCGCCCGTGCCGGGTACCGGCATGACCATGATCCGGTTGATCCGCGGGTCGGCAATGATCATGTCGTTGGGCAGGCCGTCGCCGTCCAGGTCGGCGAGCGTCACCGACGCGCCGGTGGCCGACACCCATTGGCAAATCCGCTCAAGGCTCGGGTGCAGCGGGTGCTTGTGCCGCAGCTCGCCAGTGGCGAACTGTTCGGTGGGAATATCGAAGCGGGCAAAGCGGAACCGAGAGGCCAGCTCTTCGCGCTCCTCGACCGACGCATCGCGCGGCCGAACCAGCATGAACGTGACCACCACCAATCCGATGGCCACGAGCTGCGTAATGTAGGTATTTCCAACCGGCGACCCAGTATTTGCCCGACGCATAATTAGGCTCCCGCGAATGCCAGTTCGTCGAACCGAGCGCGGCGGCGCGTTGAGCGGCGTCGGCGCGCGGTGTATCACTGAATAGAAAGGCCCTCCCGCAACTGAATAGACCCCTGCACGATACCCTGATGCCCAGGCGTTCGCAAGGATTTTATCTGGAAAAAATATGGCGCCCGCGACGATCAGCCAGCAAATCGGTGCTTCATGCCGATATTTGCTCTGCGCGTTTCGATAAAAGCGTTTTCGCCGCTTCCACGGCATCGTGGGTACCGGCGATCGCCAAGACGTCGCCGGCCTGCAGCCGCTCGTGCCCCGAGGGGACGGGCACGGACTTGTCGCCGCGCTGGATTGCCAGCACGGTGGCGCCGGTCAGCCCGCGCAGCTCGATTTGGGCGAGCGTCTTGCCTTCCGCCACGGTGCCCGGCTCGACCTTCACGGGCACGGGCGAGCCCATGCCGGCCAGTAGCCGGCCGGCGTCGGCCAGCGACTGGCCGGCGCTGCTGGCCCGGCCGACGCGGGTCTGCCGGGCGAGCGTTTCGGCCAGCGCTTCGGCAGCCGCCCGGGTGTGACCCTGCAGGTTGGCGGCACCTCGCCAGAATGCCGCCGCCAACAGCAACAGCACGAACAGCAGCACGGCGGCGCCGCGAAAGGGCGGCAGGAACGGCTGCGTGATCGCGATCAGCGGCACGCCGATCACCAGCACGATGGCTAGCTGCAGCATCACCACGAGCAAACGGCGCGGCGCCGCGGCCAGGTCGAGCTGTTCCCGCGATGCGGTGGGGAACGCCAGGCCGGCCAATTCGAACCCCACGTAACGGGCCATCCGCACCAGCCCGATCCAGAACGGGGCCGAGAGGGCCGCCGCCGCCGTGATGACCAACACCCGCGTGGCACCCTGGGAAAGATTCAGTCGGGACTCGGCGAACGCGACGATGCGGTCCATCTCGACCGACGCACCAATCACAACGGCCGCCACGACGACGGCATCGGCGATGAGCCAGCGAATGGCCCGACGAAAGCGGGCGGTTTGCGTATCGAGCGAGCGCGTGCGCAGCTGTTCCAGCCAGGCGGCGTAGAGCGCCGCGAATGTCTGCAGGCGGCGCGGCGATTTGCGATCGACCCACGCGGCCGCGGGCCCCGCGGCGCGAATCAGCCAGGGCGTGAGCAGCGTCGTGATTCCCGATACGGCTACGGCGATGGAATAGATCAGCCGATCGGTCGCGCCGGTCGCCACGCCGACGCTGGCGATGATGAAGGAGAACTCGCCGATCTGGGCCATGCTCATCCCGGACTTGACGGACGTTTGAACGCTTTGGCCCATCAGAAACGCACCGAGCGTAACCGATACCACTTTGCCTACGACGACGACGAGCAGGAACACGAGCACCGTGCCCCAGTACCTCACGATATGTTCCGGGTTAATGAGCATCCCCACGGACACGAAGAAAATGGCGGCAAAGATATCCCGCACTGGTTGAACGAGGCGCTCGACCGTCTCTTCGACGCCGGATTCCGCCACCAGCGCGCCGGCGAGGAAGGCGCCGAGGGCCACCGAATAGCCAAACGCGGCTGCCAGCAACGCAAATCCGAACGCGATTCCGACGCTTGCCACCACAATCGTCTCGGCCCGGCCCAGCTGAACCACCGCTCGGATCAAACGCGGAATGACGAGCAAGCCGACCAGCAGGAGCGCCATCAGAAAAGCGGCCAGCCGTCCAGCCGTACGCCCCACTTCCATGGTCGTAAGCTCCTCTCCCGCGGAGAGAGCCGTCAGGACCGCGATCAATAGAATGGCAATCAGGTCCTCGACGATGAGAATGCCAAACACAATGTGGGTGAAGTCGCCGCGGAGCCTTTGTTCCTCGAAGGCCTTCACGATGATCGTGGTGCTGGAAATCGAGATGATCGCACCGGCATAAAGGCTCTGAAGCTGAGACCAGCCGAATGCCTGCCCGGCTACGTAGCCCAGCCAAAACATCAAGCTGCATTGGATGATCGCAACGAACAAGGCGGTCGGCCCGACACGCAGTAGCTTCGATAGGCTGAACTCGATGCCCAGCAGAAACATCAGCAGGATGACGCCCAGCTCGGCCATCGTCTGAACGGTGGCCCGATCCGCGATTATCGGGATCGGCACGTGTGGCCCCACCGCCATGCCGGCCAGCAGGTACCCCAGCACGACCGGCTGCCGCAGCCGCTGGAACACGACCGTCGTGACCGCCGCGACGCACAAGACGACCGCCAGCGTTTGCAGAAATCCATGCGCTTCGTGCATCAACCTGACTCCTCCCGACGTCGGATCATAGCACAGAACGGGCGCGAGTCGTAGAATCGAGCTTGTGAGCGTGTTGTTTTCTGAAACCGATGCGGCGCCGGTTGAGCCCGCGCCATACGCGGCGCCGCGGGCCGCCTACATCCACGTGCCGTTCTGCCGGCATCGGTGCGGCTATTGCAATTTCACGCTCGTGGCCGGGCGCGATGATTTGATCGGCGATTACCTCCGCGCGATCGAGCTGGAACTCGAGCGGCTCGCCGGGCCGCGGCAAGTCGACACGCTCTACTTCGGCGGCGGCACGCCGACGCACCTCGGCCCGGAGGAATTGAAACGCCTGGCGGAGACCGTGCTGCGCTGGCACCCGCTTGCGGACGGCTACGAATGGACGGTCGAAGCGAATCCGGCCGACGTCGATCAGCCCATGGTCGAAACGTTGGCGTCACTAGGCGTGACGCGGTTGAGCCTGGGCGGCCAATCCTTCCGGCTCGAGAAGCTGCGGCTCCTGGAGCGGGACCACGATTCGTCGGCGATCGAGCGGGCGTTCCGGTTGGCACGTGCGGCCGGAATGCAAATCGCGCTGGACCTCATCTTCGCCGCGCCGGGTGAAACGCTCCATCAATGGTCGGACGATCTTGAAGCAGCGCTGGCGCTTGCGCCGGACCACGTTTCGACCTACGGGCTGACCTTCGAACGAGGCACGGTATACTGGGGCCGGCGTCGGCGCGGCTTGTTGTCGGAAGTTGACGAAAACCTGCAGCGCGAGATGTATTCGTTGGCGATCGGCCGTTTGACTGCCGGCGGCTTCGAGCACTACGAGGTGTCGAATTTCGCCCGGCCCGGCCGCCGCTCGCGGCACAACGAGACGTATTGGTCGGGCGACGGGTACTTCGCGGCCGGCCCCGGCGCCGCCCGATATGTCGACGGCTTGCGAGAGTCCAATCATCGCAGCACGACCACGTATCTGCAGCGAGTGCTGGCCGGCGAGTCGCCTGTCGCCGAACGCGAGAAACTATCAGCCGAAGCGCGGGCGCGGGAGCTGCTCGTTTTCGGCCTGCGACGCATCGAGGGCGTGTCGCGTCGCGATTTTGGGGAACGGGCCGCGATTGAGATCGACGAGCTCGTCGCGTCGCCGCTACGGAAGTTCGTCGACCTGGGGCTGCTGGCGGATGACGGCGAACGGGTTCGGCTAACGCGCGAGGGGCTGTTCGTGAGCGACGCGATTTGGCCGGAGATTCTGTGAATGTTCAAGTCGTGGACTTGTGCAATAACTCAGATCAAAACGTGCGAAACAGAATTCGAATGCGGATTTCAGCTCGTTGTGTTATCGGCCTCGTAGCCGTCTGCTGTACCTTGCAGATTCGAGGAAGTGCATTGGGAGGATTGCGATACCCGTCGACTGAGATTTCGGTATCGGGCGACAATCGCTTTGTCTTGGTCAGTATCTGTCCAGAGCCCATAGAGGCAGAATTGAGCCGCACGTCGCTGAGCGAGTTAGAAAAGATCGCGATCTGCGAAATTCGGGCCAAATACTCGCAAAGCGGACTTTATCGGAATGATGGCTCGGCGGAACCGCTGTGGACTTATGACGGCCGCTGGGGCAGCGGGACTCCAATCATCGCTCCCGATGGCGAACATGTAATTTTTGAGGGCGACTGGACAGACGACGAATACGGCTTTCGAGCGGTCGAATTCACGTTCAAAGGAAAGACGATACGCGCCTACTCCGATTTGGAAATCATCCCGCATTGGCTGCTGAAGGCGACATTAAATGGGCTTTCCCCGCCTAGTTGTTGGCAGACCTCGTTCAATCCGGAGCAAATGACCTACACGATCCGGACCAATCAAGGAGAGGACATAGTTTTCGACGTAAAGAGCGGCGAAATAATCGAAATTAGATCGCCATTTCCGATAGTGTACGGCGTCGCGTTCCTCGCGACAGCCACCTTAATTACGATCGGCATCGTCCGATGGCGTCGCAACGGCGAGCGACACGCGGATTAGAGCGGCGCCTTGGGCAACTGCCGGGTAAAGGGCGGCTCTTGGCGGGGCGGGAGCGGCTGATCGTTTTCTTGGGCCCACAGCTCGCGCTCGGCGGGAGTGGCATAGTACCGCAGCCACACGTCCGGGTTCTCCTCCACGTTCGCGCAGTCCCAGTGCAGAAAGGTCGTGCGGCGCTGGAGCATCTTTTCGTGCGACGGCAAGATGTCGCGGAAGATGATGCCGTAGAGCTGATAGTCGCTGAGGTGATCGGTGAAGTCGAGCACGACGTGCTTCTCGTACAGCTTCTCGATTGTCGCTCGCAGCACCAGAGAAAGCTGATGCTGGCCGAGCCGATCGGGGTGCGGCAACACGAGGGGCGGATCGAACCAGAGGCTGATGGGCAGCATCGGGGCCCGTTCCCATTCCAGCATCGATTCGAGAAACTCGTTCTCGCTGCGAGTGCTCATCGCCGTCGAGTTCACGCGGCCGATCGATTCGTCGAACAACGGCTCCAACTCGTCGCGGAGCTGCGCGTTGCGGAGCAGATGCTCGACGTCATCCGATTTGGGGAATTCGGGGAGAAACATTCGACCGACGGCGCTCGTGGCGCCTGAGCAAAAAATGCAGGGATGAGGGAATTTCGCGCCGGGACGCGGCACGGCAGGCCGCTCGAAGCCATTCCCTAGGCGGCTCGCCGCAACGTCCCGGAATCTTGACTTTAACAAGCGGCAACCGGCGCGCATAGCATTTTGTGGCCAGAGTCCGCAAGAGATTTCATGCTGGCAGGTTCACGACCAGCAAACTACGCAAGGTCAAGCCAAAGAGTCTGCGCATTCGTTAAAGTCGGACGGAAGGCGCAAGGCGGAGGTCGGAAGGCGGAAGGGCCGAGGGAGGAAGCGATCACTCCGGCCTTCCCCCTTCCGCCTTCCCCCTTCCGCCTTTGACTGTCACCAACACCCGGTCGATCCGCTGGCCGTCCATGTCGACGACCTCCAGGTGCAGGCCGTCCCATTCCGCGATGTCGCCGATCGAGGGGATATGCCCCAACCGGTCCAGGATGAGGCCCGCCACGGTGCTGAACCCGCGGCCTTCCCAACTCTCGTTCGCGGCGAGCTGGAGCTTGTCGATCATGTCCGGAATGCTCACCGCGCCGTCAATGAGCCAGGTATCGTCGCCGCGCTGGACGAACTTCTGCTGCTCGTCGTGCCGCCGATGCTCGTCGCGCATCTCGCCGACGATCTCTTCCACCACGTCTTCCAGCGTGACCATCCCTTCGGTGCCGCCGTACTCATTGAGCACGATCGCCAGTTGGTTGTGTTTCTCCTGGAATAGCTCGAGCAGCCGGTCGAGCGGCATGGTTTCCGGAACGAACATCGCGGGATGCAGCAGCTTGCGCAGCTCAATCGGCCAGCCAAGGTGCTGCTGGCGGAACAAGTCCTTGATGTGGATGAAGCCGATTACGTGATCGAGGTCGCGTTCGTACACCGGCAGCCGCGAGAAGCCGGCCATCGCCGCGGTGCCCAGGACCTCCTCGGGCGGCGTCTCCACGTCCATCGCATCCAGGTCGATCCGCGGCCGCATGATGTCGCGGACCGTGCGGTCGCCCAGCCGCAGGGCCTCCATCGCCAGCCGCTGCTCGAGTGGCTCCACCAGGCCCTCGGCGGTGCCCGTGAGGATCAGGTGTTCGATGTCATCGATCGAGACCGAGGGCTCCGCCGTTCTGCCCAGGCCCAAAATCCACAATACGGCATTGGTCGAGACGCTCATCAGCCACACCAGCGGCCGGGCGACCGTGGCAATCAGGTGCAGCAGCGGCGCGAGAAGAATGGCCAGCCCTTCAGCCCGATGCAGCGCGAGGCGCTTGGGCACGAGCTCGCCGACAATCAGCGAGACGTACGTGAAACAGGCGACGAACGTGGCCAGGGCAAGTCCGTCGGCGTTCCGACGGGCAAAGAGCCAGGGCAAAGTGGCGATCCGATCGCTTAACACAGCGACAATCTGTTGGCCGC
>CAZHIV010000445.1:0-5728 GCA_964532675.1 uncultured Planctomycetaceae bacterium | reverse complement strand
GCGCGGGCGATCACGCGGGTATTGTAGCAAAGGCGGAAGGCGGAGGGGGGAAGGACTCAACTGCGACCGGCCTCCGTCTTCCACACTTCCACCAATTGTCACGCTGCCCGGTGGCGGGAGACGAAAGCCGCGTAGTCGGCGGGTGTATCGATGCCGCTGGAGGCCTGGTCGACGACGCCCACGAGGATCGTGCCGCCGTGCTGTAGCATGCGGAGCTGTTCGAGCTTCTCGGCCTGTTCCAGCGACGAGGGCGGCAGCGCGGCGACTTCGAGCAGCGTCTGGCGGCGGTAGGCGTAGATGCCCAGGTGCTGGAAGAAGAGCGGCGGGTCGTTGAACGGTGCTGAGTCGCCATCGGCCGGTGCGTCGCGGACGTGCGGGATCGGGCTGCGGCTGAAGTAGAGCGCACGGCCCTGGTGGTCGAACACCACCTTCACGCAGGCCGGGTTGGTGAGCAGTTCCGGCGCGGGCAGCGGTGTGGCCAACGTCGCCATGCCGGCCGACGGGTTCTCGTCCAACAGCTCGATCACGCGGTCGATGTTGTCGGGCGACATTTCCGGCTCGTCACCCTGCACGTTGATGATGATCTCCGCGCGGGGCAGCTTGCGGGCGACCGCGGCCACGCGGTCGGTGCCGCTCGCGCAGTCGGGGCTGGTGATCATGAAGTCGCCGCGGAAGCGCTCGACTTCGGCGGCGATTTCGGCATGGTCGGTGGCCACCAGCACGCCCGCCGGCCGCCGCGCCGCGGAGGCCGCCTCGTAGGTGTGCTGCAGCAGCGTTTTACCGGTTTCCCGCAGCAGCATTTTCCGGGGCAGCCGGGTGGATGCGTAGCGGGCGGGAATTACCACATAAGCTCGGGACATGTTGGCTCCTTTCGAGCGGCGATTCATAGCGAAAACGGCCGAATCAGGGTAGGTTGAAATGCGGCGGCAAACGTAGAATTACACGGCTTGGTAGGTCCCGTCTGCCGGAGGGGACCTCGTCCGAAGAACAACCCTCACCTCGGTCCCGCTCGGCAAGCGGGGCCTACACGGATCTCCCCATGTGCGGCATCGTCGGCTACATCGGCCATCGGCAAGCGATCGACTTTCTTATCGAAGGGCTGCGCCGGCTGGAGTACCGCGGCTACGACAGCAGCGGCGTCGTCACGGTGCGCGATGGGGAATTTCAAATCACCAAGACGGCCGGGCGAATCGACAACCTCGCGGCCAAGCTGCAAACCGAGCCGGCCCGCGGCACAATCGGCCTCGGACACACGCGGTGGGCGACGCATGGCCCAGCGACCGACGAAAACGCGCATCCGCACGTCGGCGGCGACGACCCCTCCCCAGATCGGGGAGGGGCTGTGGTCGCCCTCGTGCACAACGGCGTGATCGAAAACTTTCGCGCATTGAAAGAGCAGCTGGCCGAGCATGGATACTACTGCAAGACGGCGACCGACACCGAGGTCATTGCCCAGCTTGTGGCCAGCGAACTGGATGCGCGGCTGCCGGCCGCTGAAGCGGCCTCGCCGGCCGATCCGTATGCTCCACTCGTTGAAGCCGTGCAGGCGGCGCTGGCGCAGCTTCGCGGCACGTACGGCCTGGCGATGGTGTTTCGCGACTGGCCGGACGTGATCGTGGCGGCCCGGCTCGGCAGCCCGCTCGTCGTCGGCATCGGCGACGGCGAGCATTTCATCGCCAGCGACGGCTCGCCGCTGGTCGGCCATACGAACCGCATCGTCTACCTGGCCGACAATGAGCTGGCGGTCGTCACCGCCGACGCGCTCCGTGTCATTCACCGCGATGAAGGACACATCCTGCACAGCGAGAAGACGCTCGAGCTGGAGGCCGCGCAGGTCGAGTTGGGCGGCTTTTCGCATTACATGCTGAAGGAGATTTTCGAGCAGCCCGAAACGGTCACCGCGGCCATGCGCGGGCGGCTGAACCGCGACGAGGCGACGGCCGTTTTCGGCGGGCTCAATCTCACGCCTCAGCAGCTCCGCTCGGTGGACCGCATCGTGCTCACCGCCTGCGGCACGAGCTGGCACGCCGCCATGGTCGGCGAATATGTGATCGAGGCTTTCGCCCGCATCCCGGTGGAAGTCGAATACGCCAGCGAGCTCCGCTATCGCAATCCGCCCATGACGGCCGGCACGCTGCTGTTCGCCATCACGCAGAGCGGCGAGACGATCGACACGCTGGCCGCGCTGCGCGAGATGAAGCGCAAGGGCCATCCGACGCTGGCCATCTGCAACGTGGTGGGCAGCACGATCGCCCGCGAGGCGGACGGCGGCATTTACCTGCATGCGGGGCCGGAGATCGGCGTCGCCTCGACCAAGGCGTTTACGTCGCAGTGCGTGGTGATGGCCCTGTTGGGCCTGTACTTCGGCCGGATGCGGCACTTGAGCTACGAAGCGGGGCTGCGGATCATCGACGAGCTGCAGGCCCTGCCGCGGCACGTCGAGGAAGCGCTGGAAACGAACGACGCGGCCCGCCGCATCGCCGCCAAGTACGCCTCGTGCGACAATTTCCTGTACCTGGGCCGGCAGTATAATTTCCCCACGGCCCTGGAAGGCGCGCTGAAGCTCAAGGAGATCAGCTACATCCATGCCGAGGGTTACCCGGCCGCCGAGATGAAGCACGGACCGATCGCGCTGGTGGACGAGCACACGCCCAGCGTGTTCATCGTGCCCCGCGGCGGCGTGTACCACAAAGTGATCGCCAACATGGAGGAGATCAAGGCCCGCGGCGGACCGGTGATCGCCGTGGTCGACAAGGACGATTCGCACGCGGCCGAGCTGGCCGACGATGTGATCCACGTGCCCGCCGTGCCGGAATTTCTGCAACCAATCGTCGCCGTCATCCCGCTGCAGCTCTTGGCCTACCACACCGCCATCCTCCGCGGCTGCGACGTCGACAAGCCGCGGAATTTGGCGAAGAGCGTGACGGTGGAGTGAGGTTGTCGAGGGTTGAGGGTCGAGAGTCGGAAGTGCACTGTCTATGAGTCAGCAGCTTGAACCTGTATTTGATCAACTGGCGCGGGGTCCTGCGCTAGTGCGGCAGGTTATTTACGAGATGCCGCCGGAGCTGCGGAAGCGGCGGCCGGCGCCGGGTGTGTGGTCGGCGCACGAGCACGCGGTGCACTTGCCCGCCGTGCAGCCGATTATGATGGGGCGGCTGGAGCACATGCTTAGCAATCCTTCGCCGCGGATCAAGTCGTACGAGCCGTCGCGCGACGAGCCGGACGATGCCCTGCTGAAGCTCGACCTGGATGCCGAGATGGACCGTTTTGAGCGCGAGCGCGCGGCGTTGATCGAGCGCCTGCGCACGCTAACTCCCGAACAATGGGCGATCGCCGCCGAGCACGACGAGTACTCGCACTACGGCGTGTTCATCATGTTCCGCCACCTCGTGCTGCACGACTTGCACCACGCCTACAAGATCGAAGAGCGCCTGCTGCGCAAGAGCTGGGATTGACCGGCAAGAGCGCCTTACGATGCGCGGCGATCGGCGTCCGTTAAAGCATGAACTTCCCGCTCTAATCGATTGCCAAGCTTGTCCTTTTCAGTTTCCAGGTCGTAATGTGCCTGCAGATTAATCCAAAAGCGCTCCGACGTGCCAAAAAAACGCGCGAGGCGTAAGGCCGTATCGGCGCTGATGGCTCGTTGGCCGCGGACGATTTCGTTGATGCGTCGCGGCGGCACGCTGGTGTCCTTCGCCAGCCGATATTGGCTGATTCCGAGTGGCACGAGAAACTCTTCTTGCAGAATCTCGCCCGGATGGATCGGCGGCTTGCTCTTTCGGCGCGCCATGCTAACTCCTACACCGTTTGGCTCTCCGGCGTAGATTCGCATTGTGCCACGAGCGCCTCGTTCCCAATGCGGTGGCAGAAGTTGCCGAATGATTCGCCGTTTTGGCGGGCCTCTTTGAAGTAGCCGAGCACCGGCACCAGCGTGGGCACGACTTCGGCGGTCGGCACCAGGTCTTTGTAGATGAAGTTGAGCCGGTCGCCGAGCACGCGGCCGCCCAGGAAGATCGTGTACTTGTCCTTCGTCTTGCCCACCAGGCCGATGTCGGAGTTGTACGGCCGGGCGCAGCCGTTGGGGCAGCCGGTCATTCGCGTGGTGAACACCTCGTCCTGCAGGCCGAGCTTTTCGAGCTCGACTTCGAGCTGCTCGACGATCGAGGGCATCACGCGCTCGCTCTCGGTCACGGCCAGGCCGCAGGTGGGCAAGGCGGGGCAGGCCATCGCCCAGCGGCGCACTGCCGTGTAGTCCTCGGAGAGCGGCACTTTGTGGCGGCGCAAGATTTCTTCGAGCCGCTTCCGGTCCTTCGGCTCGATGTCGCAGAAGATGATGCTTTGGTGGGGCGTGAGCCGCAGCGGCGGACGCAGGGTCGTGCAGATCTCGCGCAGGGCCGATTTGAGCCGCATCGTGTCGTCGTCCTTGATGCGGCCGTTTTCGATGTTCAGGCCGTAGAACCAGCGGCCGTCGCCCTGCTCGTGCCAGCCCATGCCGTCGTTGAAGCCGTGCACGCCCACGGGCCGCAGCGGCGCAAGCGTGTCGCCGAAGTATTCCTCGACCTTGGCGCGGAACCGGTCCAGGCCCCAGTTGCGGATGAGGTACTTCATGCGGGCCACTTTGCGGTCCGACCGGTTGCCGAAGTCGCGCTGCACCTTCACGATCGCGATACACAGGTCGACGGCCTGGTCCGCCTCGATGTAGCACATCGGCAGGGCCACGGCCGGGAAAGTTTTCTTCGCGCTGGGCGTGACGCCGAAGCTGCCGCCAACGAGCACGTTGTAGCCCACCACGTTGAAATTCTCGCAGATCGCCAGCAGGCCGACGTCGTTGGCGTACACGTCGACGCTGTTGTCGCCCGGCAGCCCGATGGCCAGCTTGAACTTCCGCGGCAGGTAGGTCTTGCCGTAAAGGGGCTCGACCGGATCGTCGCCGGGCGTCTCCGGGCCGGCCGGCACGGCGGGCGTCTCGCCGACTTCTCCCACGTCGATCCGCTCACCCGTCTCGCCGTCGGTGAGCCAGATCTGGTGATAGGCCCGCGTGCGCGGATTGAGCTGCTTCACCAGCTCGCCGGCCAGCTCGTACATCTGCTCGTGCACCGGGTCGCCGTGGTACGGGCAGGGCGAGCACATGACGTTTCGCTTTACGTCGCCGCAGGCGGCCAGCGTCGAGAGCTGCACTTCGTTGATCCGCTTGATCGAGTGTTTGAGATTTTTCTTCAGCACACCATGCAGCTGCAAACCCTGGCGCGTGGTGATGCGGAGCGTCGTGTTGCCCACCTCGTCGCACAAGTCGAGCTCGGCCAGAAGCTGGTCGCTCGTCAGCCGGCCGCCGGGCACGGCCGTGCGGACCATGAAGCTGTAGAACTTCGCCTTGGCCGCCGCCCCGTCGACGCGGGCCTCGGCGCGCCGCTCGCGGTCGTCCTGCTGGTACGTTCCGTGGTGTTTGAGCAGTGCCGTGCTGCCTTTGCTCACGAAATCGTTCGCGTCGCGAAGCTCCTCGGCAATCGTGCCGCGCAAATAGTTGCTCTCCAGCTTGAGCGCCTCAGCCGGGCTGAGCTTTTCCGGTTTGTCGTTGGTCGGGGTGTCCGTCATTGCGTTATCTTTACCAAATCGCTAAACATTACCCAGCTTAAAGGGCGCTTAACAAATGATACCTTGAAAGTTGTGCAGCGGCCAAGGTTATTTGGGGGCTGGGGGCTCGGGGCTGGGGGCGGGGGCCAAACTTCGC
>CAZHIV010000444.1:0-5594 GCA_964532675.1 uncultured Planctomycetaceae bacterium | reverse complement strand
ATGCCGAGCCCGCCGTGGGAGTCTTTGGTGCGGCGCTCCGCCTGGTAAAACATTTCGAAAATCCGCGGCAGCGCTTCGGGGGCCAGTCCGATACCGGAGTCGCGCACCCGAACGACCGCGTGGCCGTCGTCGCGGGCGGTGGCGAGGCCGATTTCGCCGCCGTTTTCGGTGTACTTGGCGGCGTTATGGAGCAGGTTGGCGACCACCTGGGCGAGCCGCACGAGGTCGCCGTTCACCCATAACGGCTCAGGCGAGAGCGACACGTCGAGCCGATGGCCTTCCGCCTCGATGACGGGCTGCACGGTTTCCACCGCGCGGTCAACGACCGTGGCCAGGTCGACCGGCTCGCGCCGCAGCTCGACCTTGCCGCGCATGATGCGGGACACGTCCAGCAGATCGTCGACGAGACGAACCATGTGTTCGATCTGCCGCTCCAACATTTCGCGGGCCTCTTGCCGCATGGCGTCGTCGGCCTGCGGAAGTCGCAAGACGTGCAGGGCGTTGCTGATCGGGGCCAGGGGATTGCGCAGCTCGTGGCCAAGCAGGGCGAGGAACTCGTCCTTTCGGCGGTCGGCCTCGCGAAGCGCGTGGTACAGCTTGGTGTTTTCGATGGCGACGGCGGCCCGATGCGCGAGGTCCTCGGCGACGGCGAGGTCGTCGACGTCGTATCGCCGGCCCGACTCCGCGGTGATGAACGTCAGCACGCCCAGCACCTTGCCGCGAACGCTCAGCGGGACGCCGATGTACGACCGCAATCCCAGCTCGCGGAGAATGCGCAACAACTCGGGCTCCCGCACGCTGGCTTCCAGCAATTCGTCGGTGATGTCGGGGACGAGTTCGGAATCTCCGGTGCGAATGATGTTCCAGACGCCTTGCGGCGCATCGGGATCGGGCGGAAAACGCCGCTGCACGTCGAGTGCCAGCTCAACCTTCGCCGGATCGACGTGCGCAACGCCCAGCCGGCGCAGCGTGTCGTCGTCGTCCAGCATGTCCACCGCGCACCAATCGGCGAAGAAGGGCACCGCCAGCCGGGCCACTTTTTGCAGTGTGCTCTCGTAGTCGACCAGGGTGGCCAGCGTTTCGCTGGCGTCGGCCAGGAACTGGGTTTTGTCCTCGGCCCGTTTCCGTTCGTCGATATCCGTGCACACGCCGATCATGCGGACCGGTTTGCCCTCGGTGTCGTGGAAGAGTTTGCCGCGGCCCTCGACCCAATGCTCGCTGCCGTTCGGCCAGACGATGCGGTACTCGAGGTAGTGCTCTTTGCCCTGTTCGAGTGTCTCGCGGATGGACTGCAGCACGTAATCCCGCTCGCCGGGGTGGATGTCGTGCTGGAACGCCTCGAAGTTTCCGCCGAAAGTGCCCGGCGCCAGGCCGTGGATTGCCTCCAGCCCCGGCGACCAGGTGACTTTGCCCGTGGGAATGTCCCATTCCCAAGTTCCCATGCGGCCGGCATCGAGCGCCATGCGAAGCCGCTCTTCGCTCTCCCGCACGGACTGCTCGGCCAGCTTGATGTCGGTGATGTCGAACGTAGAGCCGACGTAGCCCAGGAACTCGCCGCTCTCGCTGAATCGCGGTATGCCGACGGATTTCATCCAACGGTATTCGCCGTCCAGCCGTCGAAAGCGACATTGAGCCGCGTAGGGAGCGCGCTGGGCGAAGGCGGCACGATAGGCGTCGAGGTACTGCTGGCGATCGTCCGGATGCATGAACTGTGCCCAGTCGAATTCGCGCACATCCTCCTGGGTAACGCCCACGTACTCGAGATAGGCCCGATTGACGAACTCGCAGCCGTCGAGGCCGTTGACCCAGATCAGCACCGGGGAGCTGTCTGCCAGCACGCGGAACCGCTCCTCGCTTTCGCGATGCGCTTGCCGAATTTGCTTCTGTTCGGTGATGTTGCGGGCGATCGTCGAGGCGCCGATGAGCTGCCCGGAGCCGTCGGCCACCGGCGAAACGGTCACCGAGACGTCGACGAGCGTGCCGTCTTTCCGCCGACGCACCGTCTCGAAGTGGTCGGCGATTTCGCCACGCCGGATCCTGCTCATGATCAGGCCCAACTCGTCGAGGCGCTCGGGGGGAACGAGCATCGAGATGGGTCGGCCGAGGACCTCCTCGGCCGAGTAGCCGTACAGCCGCTCCGCCCCCCGGTTCCAGCTCGTAATGATGCCGTCGAGCGTTTTGCTGAGAATGGCATCATCCGACGATTCGACGATCGCGGCCAGACGGCGGCGCGCCTCTTCCGCGGCGCGCTCGGCACTCACGTCGCGGAAGATTAAGACCACGCCGCCGATATCGCCATTTCCTTCGCGGATCGGCGCGGCGCTGTCGGCGATAGGCACCTCTTCGCCATTCTTGGCGATCAGAATTGTATGGTTCGCGAGCCCAACGACGGCCCCGTCTCGCAGCACCCTGGCGACCGGGTTCTCCACCGGCTGGCGGGTGTACTCGTTGACGATTCGAAAAACGGATTCCAATGGCTGGCCCGCGGCATCGCTTGATGTCCAGCCCGTCAACTTCTCCGCCGCCGGGTTCAGAAACGTGACGCGACCCTCGGCGTCCGTGGTAACCACCGCGTCGCCGATACTGGAGAGCGTAACGCTGAACCACTCGCCATTATCGTACTGTTGCGAAGTCAGCGACACGAGCCACCCCCGCGGGTTAAGCCGGACGACGCGCGCTGCAGACGACTACTCCGCCAGTTACACATGTCGCGTTAGAATCCTCCTCGCAGGCGATCGGTGCGAAGGTCCTTTCAACGCGGCGCGGCTAGTTTGAATAACCCGCGGCCGCAACGACTTATCCGCGACGCGAGCACCATGTTACACTACTAGGTGCCGGCCGCGATTATTGTAATTGGCTTATGGGACCTTCTTGAACCTCCGAACCGAAGATGCGCGGAATTTATTCGTACCTCGGGATCGCCCTGCTCGGCGGAGCTATTTCGGCAGCAACCGGCTGCGGCCGCTCGGATACTGATTCGCCTGGCTCCAAGCTGGCTGCGCAGCAGCCAGGCGAACGACCGTCGCGCGAGTTGACTCTGGCCGTCATTCCCAAGAGCGTTGGCGGCGAATTCTGGTCGACGGTCGAGCAGGGGGCCCGCGCCGCCGCTAAGGATCTGGGCGTCTCGATCAAGTGGGATGGGGCGCACGTCGAAACCGAATTGGCCGAACAGAACAAGATCATCGAAAACATGGTCAACCTGGGCGTCGACGGCATGGCGCTGGCGCCGCTCAATAACCGGGTGATGAGGAAATCGGTCGAGCGGGTGGTTGCCGCCGGGATTCCGGTCGTGATCTTCGATTCGCCGGTGGACGGCGAGGCCCACGTCAGCTACGTCGGCACCGACAACGTCTCGGGCGGGGCGCTGGCGGCGCAGCACATGGCCGAGCGGCTTGAATCTCGCGGCAAGCGAGTCTTCGTGCTGCGATACATCCAGGGCACTGCCAGCACGGAGCAGCGGACGGAGGGTTTCCTCGATGCGGCGCGATCGTCGGGCCTGGAAATCGTCGCCCAGCCGTATTCGGAGGATGCCACGCCGGCCGGCGCGATCAAGACGGCCGGCAACGCGCTGGAGCGTTTCATTCGGCAGGGAAAGCTGGAGATTGACGGGCTGTTCGCGACCAACATCTTCTCCACGCTGGGTTTATTGGAGGCGCTTGACACTTTGCGGCAGTCGGGCGTGGAGGTCGATGCGGTATTCGTGGGCTTCGATACGGCGCCTAAGCTTGTCGAGGAACTGCAGAACGGCCGCATCGACGCCCTGGTCTCACAGAACCCGCGGCGCATCGGCTACCTGGCCGTGGAAACGCTCGTGAAGCATTTGCGGGGCGAGCCCGTCGAGCCGGTCATCGACACCGGCGTCGAGCTCGTCACCCGCCAGCGCCTGGAGAGCGAGCCCGCAATTCGCGAGCTGGTGGGATTGGAATGAGTGTGTTTCTTGGATTCTCCGTCCATCTGTAGGGAACGCCCTCCGTGGCGTTCCGCGATCGACGGGGGCCGACGGAACGGCACGGAGGCCGTTCCCTACAGACGTTTTTAAGGTAATTCTTGGCATCCTTGGCGGTTCCAAATAGGCGTGGCGGTGCCGATGTCATTAGCTGCAAAAGGCAACGACGCTCGCTTAGAAATGCGGGGCGTGTCGAAGCGGTTTGGGGCCACGCGGGCGCTGCATCGCGTGGATCTGAGCGTGCGTGCCGGCGAAGTTCTGGCCCTGGTGGGTGAGAACGGCGCCGGCAAGAGCACGCTGATGAAGGTGCTTTCCGGCGCGCTTCCTCCGGACGAAGGCACGCTGCGGCTCGACGGCGAGGCGTATCGGCCGCGCAACCCGCTCGACGCCCGGCGGCGCGGCATCGCCATGATCTACCAGGAGCTGTCGCTCGCGCCGCATCTGTCGGTGATGGAGAACATCCTGCTGGGCATCGAGCCCTCGCGGGGGCCATTCCTACGCCGAGCCGCCATGCGGCGGCGGGCGACGGCGGCAATGCGGGATGTCGGCCTCGGCGAAGTGGATCCCGACACCGTGGCGGGGCATCTTTCGCTTGCGCAGCAGCAGCTCGTGGAAATCGCCCGCGCCGTGGCCCTGGAAAGCCGCGTGCTGATTCTCGACGAGCCGACCAGCAGCCTGTCGCGGCGGGACATGGAACGCCTGTTTGCCTTGATCCGTTCGCTCCGCGGCCGCGGGGCGGCGGTGATCTACATCTCGCACTTCCTGGAGGAGGTTCAGGAAATCAGCGATCGATACGCCGTATTGCGGGACGGCGAGCTGGTTGGAACCGGCCCCACGCGCGGCACGCCGATCGGGCAGTTGATCGAGTTGATGGTGGGACGGGAAGTGAACGACCTCTATCCGCATTCGCCGAGGGCCGGCGACGGCGAGGTGGTGCTTGAGGTCCGCAATTTGAGCGGCGGCGCGGTGCTCGAATCCGCCAGCTTGCGTTTGCGGCGCGGCAGGGTCACCGGCATCGCGGGAATGATGGGCGCCGGACGCACGCAGCTGTTGCGGGCCATCTTCGGCCTCGACCGCGTGAAGCGGGGCGCGATTCGCGTGGGCGCGTTCTCGGGACCGGATACGCCGCGGCATCGCTGGGCGCAGGGCATGGGCATGGTGAGCGAGGACCGCAAGCTGGAAGGCCTCGCCTTGGGCTTGAGCGTGGCCGACAATATCACGCTGCCGCGCCTAACGGGCCTGGGCCCGCTGCGGTTCGTGCTGCCCGCGCGGCAGCGCGGCGCCGTGCTGCCGTGGATGAAGCGCCTGCGGATCAAATGCACGTCGCCGGCGCAAAGCGTCGCGACGCTTTCGGGCGGCAACCAGCAAAAGGCGGCCATCGCGCGGCTGTTGCACGCGGGCGTCGACGTGCTGCTACTCGACGAGCCGACGCGCGGCATCGACGTGGGATCGAAAGCGCACATCTACAGCTTGATCGACGAACTAGCCGCGGGCGACCCGCCCGCCGGCCGCCGCCCTCCCAAAGCCGTGCTGATCGTGAGCAGCTACCTGCCCGAGCTGCTGGGCGTGTGCGATGAAATCGCCGTGATGACGCGGGGTCGCCTGGGCCCGATGCGTCCTGCCGCCGAATGGAACGAGCATCTGCTCA
>CAZHIV010000443.1:0-6375 GCA_964532675.1 uncultured Planctomycetaceae bacterium | reverse complement strand
GGCATGGCTGTAGAAGAAGTTATTCGGGGCCGGAATGACTTCGTATCCGATCAGCGTGAAGAAGTGACCAAACTTCACGTTCAAGTCACCGTAGGCCACCTCGCCGTAGAGCTGCGGCATGGCCCAGCCGTAGGCGCCGTGATCGAGTGAGACGTCCCAGACGTTGTCCTCGTTGCCGAAGGCCTGCGTCTTCTGGGCGTCGGTGCCGTAGAGGACGTCGAAACGGTAACCCCAGTCGGCCGAGCAGGCGCCGGCTTGGGCGACCTTCTCCGTGTAGAACCAGACTTGGTGGAAGTTCAGCTCATCGGGCCGATCGTTGAACGAAAGACCTTGGTTCGCCGTGCTGGAGAGCCGGGTGTAATCGGTGTGGTAGCCCATTTGGACCCAGCCGCCGTAGGCGTAGGTTCTGTCGCAGCAGGGCTGCAGCAAGCCTTGGAGCGTGCAGGGGTCGCCGAGGCAGCAGTCGAACCAGCTGTTGCCGCAACCGCAGCTGTTATCGCACCCGCTGCAGCAGCCGTTTTCGCAGCCGCAGCTCGGCTCGCAGCAGCCATTGCCGCAATCGCAGTTCGGTTTGCAGCAGCCGCTTCCGCAGCCGCCATTGGCTTCGCAGCCGCAGCCGGGCTGCTTCACATGGTTGTCTTCCGCGGCGTCTTCCTCTTCGGCCGCGTCGTCGAAGTAGGCGGCCAATGTGGACTTCGAGAGCGGTTGGTTGCTCGCTTCAGTCCGGGCGGTCGAGTAATTGTCCATTTCCACTGGCATGCGAAAGTAAGGCTCGCGGGCCAGCACGCTGCCGGTCGCCATCAGGCTGGCCGCCAGGGGGATCCAAAATGTGAAGAAACGACTCATCTCTGGAGTACTCCGTTACGGGATTGCGGGATAGCAAACGGATCGACTTGTCGCGCCTCGACCGCGAGACGATCGCGGTCCAATTCGACCGTGCGCTAATGGGTCAATCAGAGTGGAGGGGTGGGGGGAAGGCACGCGACCCATCGGGATGGATCGCGATTCATGTTTGCTATCGGAAGCTTCAGACCGCTAGCGTGAGTACAGCTAGCGCCGAGCCCAGCCAGAAAGGCCTTGGACTGAAGGTTGTGCCGGCCTGGAAAGAGGTTCCATTCGCGCGGCCGCGCCACTGCGAATCTATGCGGGAGGCGCCGATCCGTCCGCTATGTCGTCGAAGAGCGCTTCTACGAATTGATCGGGCGCGAAGGGGGCGATGTCCTCAGACTTTTCGCCAACGCCCACATATTTTACCGGCAGCCCCACTTGTTGGCGGATGGCCACCACCACGCCGCCCTTCGCCGTGCCGTCGAGCTTGGCGAGAACGATGCCTGTGCAATCTACGGCCTCGGTAAACTTTGTGGCCTGGCTGATGCCGTTCTGGCCCGTCGTCGCGTCTATTACCAGGAGCACCTCGTGCGGCGCCGCCGGGATTTGTTTGCGGATCGCCTCCTGGATCTTGGTCAGCTCGGCCATCAGGTTCTTCTGCGTTTGCAGCCGGCCGGCCGTATCGACGATGCAGACGTCGATGCGGTCTCGAATGGCCTGTTCGACGGCCCGATAGGCGACGCTCGCCGGGTGGCTGCCCGCCGGACCGGTTACGATCGGCACGCCGAGCCGGTCGCTCCAGATTGTGAGTTGCTCGACCGCCGCGGCGCGGAACGTGTCGCCCGCCCCGAGCACGACGTTTTTGCCCTGCGACTGAAACAGCCTGGCCAGCTTGGCGATGGTCGTCGTTTTACCGCTGCCGTTGACGCCGCAGACCATGATCACCGTGGGGCCGGCCTTGGAGAAACGGATCGGGGCCTCCTCTTGCGCCATCAGCGATTGCAGCTTGGTTTTCCAGGTTGCCAGAATTTGGTCGAGCGTGACGACGCGGCCGCGAAAGTTGGCGGCCACCTCCTCGACGATTTGCTCGACCGCCTCGTAGCCCATGTCCGTTTTGAAGAGGATGGCCCGCATTTCGTCCAGGAAAACCTGGTCGATGAGCCGTCCCTCGGCCTTGAACAGGTCGCGGACGTCGGTCTTCAGGAGCCGGCCCGTCTTGGCGAGCCCTTGCTTGAATTTGTCGAAAAGACCCATTTCGCAGAGGTCGGAGGCCAGAGGTCAGAGGTCGCAGGTTAGAGTGCCATTCTACGAGACGGGCGGAAGGGGCGAAATATGGGCCCCCTCGGCCGGGCAGCCGGTTATGGCACGCCTGTTGCAAAACAAATGCCGGCCGATAGCGTAGAAGTCGAAAACGGCAGCGACGCCGCCCGCATCGGAATCGAGCCGGGCGACATCGTCATTTCGATGGGCGACGAGCCGACGGGCAACGTCGCCGAGTTCCGCGACGCGCTCAAGCAGCAAGACCTCAAGTCGGGCATTCGCATGCAGGTCATGCGCGACGGCGCGAAGCGATTCGTCTACCTTCCCGCTCAATAATTAACCGAGGGTGTCCGAGAATATGTTTTCTGTAGGGAACGCCCTCTGTGGCGTTCCGCGTTGTGTGTTGGATCGACGGAACGGCACAGAGGCCGTTCCCTACAGGTAGAATTCCCGGACACCCTCAATTGGCCAGGCGCTCGATCCGAGCGATTTCCTCCGGCTCCAGGCGCACATCGAGCGCCGCCAGGTCGTCTCGCATATGCTCGGCGGTTGTCGTGCCCGTGAGCGGTATCATGCCCGCTTTCACCGCGAACTGGAACACGACCTGGCTAGGGGTGAGTCCGTGGCGGGACGCGATGTGGGCCAGCTCGGGATGGCCGAGCACCTGCCGGTTGGCGGTGAGCAACGAAAAGCCCTGGTAGACCAGGTCGTTGGCCGCGCAGAACTCCCGCACCTCGGCATCCCAGCCGGTGGCGGCGTAGCAGCGGTTTTGCACGAAGCGGGGCGGTACGCGGGCCTGCCGGCACAATTCGTTCAATTGCTCGAGCGTAAAGTTGCTGACGCCGACGAGCCGAGCGCGCCCGCTGTCGTGGATCGCTTCCATGGCCCGCCATGCCTCCCAATCGGCGGCGGTGAGGCCGGCGCGCGACATCGGCCCGTGCAACAAGTAGGAGTCGACGTAATCGGTCTCCAGGTGTTCCAGCGAGCTGGCGAACGATTGCTCGACCTGCACCGCGATCGGGGCCTCGGGGTCGTACGGCAGGCGATGATCCTGGCCTGGGCGAAACGTGAATTTGGTCTGCAGGAACATGTCGTGACGGCCAAGCTGCCCGCGCTCGATCGTCGCCGCGACGGCCTCGCCGACCGCCGCCTCGTGGTAGTGACGGCGCTGGTTCGCCGTATCGATGCCGCGAAATCCCTGCTCCAGCGCCAACTCGACGAGCCGCTGCGTGGCGTCCTCCTTCCACGCCGTTCCATACAGGAAGCGGGGCACCCGTACGCCGTCGACGGACAACGCATCCATGAACTGAATCCGCCAGATCATCGAGTGGTTGGAAGTGCAGGCGCCAGGCAACGCGAGGTTGCCGTTTTGCGCCGGCTCGTGGCCCGCATGAAATGGTGCGTGTGCTTCAAGGCGATGATGCCCAACAGCGGCAAGCTGGCCGCCGTGGCGCTGCCTTTTGCTTTGAAGCGCAGGTCCTCCGCCTTCGTGAGCGAGTGAAACAGGTCGGATGCGGAGCTGCCCCGTGCCGTGCTGAGATAAGTGCCGGAGGAGCCGATGGTGCCCAGGCGGTGCGAATCGCTGCCGACGGTGAGCCGTTTTCCGGCGGTGGCCGCGTAAGTCTTCGCTTTCAAATTGGCCTGCCGATGGATGCCGCCGTTGTGCAGCTCGATCGCGTCGACGCCGTCGAGCACGATTTGCACGAACGACTTGCCGCGCCGTCCATGCTGGTAATCGAGCGACTTGCGTCCCAGCGCGAACGGATGGGCGAGCGAGATATAGCCGCCCATTTCCCGGGCCGCCTGCAGGCAATTCTCAGTGCGAATCCACGAGCGCACCATGAAGCGGTGCCGCAAGTAAGGCTCGACCGCCTCGATGTAGAATTCCTCCAGAGTCGAGGGCGAAGCAAAGTACACCAACAGGTCGATGCCCTCTTCCGTGCCGACTTCGATGGCCGGAATGACCGGCACCCGCTTGCGCTCGAAGAGGCTCACCGCGCCGCGGATTTCGTTATGGTCCGTCACCGCCAGGCCAAAGACCCGGTTGCGGCAATGCCGCTCGATGCGGCCGACGCCGGCGATGCCGTCCGAATAGCGGGTGTGGACGTGAGTATCGACGAGCAGCTCGCGCTCGTCCTGGGTGGCATTCGGCATGATGTTTTGCAGATCCCCCATTCCAGCGTGGAATGGTACGCGGATGTGAGCCGAATAGTACGTTCCCGCCCGTTGCGAGACAAGGTGAGACAAGGTTTCGTCGCTGCTTCCAGAGACAGGGTGGCTGGGGCATCAGTCCGCGACGCCCCAGTTTTCACCGTCCCTGGGGCAACGCGATCCCTCGACCCCAGCCGCCCAAAAACCTCGACGGGGGCCGACAGTTTACGGCGTCTCAGTACATGCGTTGCACCACTACATTAACTATAACACAGCCGAATATGACGACTACGCTGGCAATCAGCCCGGCCGCGGTCCACGGCCCCATTCGCACGCGCCGATCGGTGTGAAACGCCAACCAGCAGATGGCGAGCATCAACAGCGGCATCATCACGGCGCCCAACACGTAGTGCCCGGCCACGATGAGATTCACCGGCGGTCGATCGATCGCAAGGTACGCCGCCAGCAACCCGCCCAACCAAACGGTCTGTACCACCTGGTGACACCGTCGCACCGCTTGCGGCTTAGCGCGGTCCAAAAACCCGAGGCTGCCGAACAGATCGGCCCACATCCGCCCGCTCGCGGCGCCGATCACGACCAGCGTGGAAAACAACGTACAAAACGCGCCGAACAGAAACAGCCATTTCGACCAAGCGCCATAGGAATCGGTGTACACGCGCGAAAGCTGATCGACCACTTCCGCCCCTTCAGGCTCGATGCCCTGCCGATAGAGCACGGCCGCCCCGAGCAGGAAAAACGCCGCCGTAGCCACCGTGGCCAGCGCGGTCGAAAGGCCCGCGTCGAGCCAGATCGTGCGGATCCAGTGCCGGGCCCGCTCCGTCCAGTCGCCTTCAATCTCCCCTCCCGAATCTGGGGAGGGGCTGCCCAGCTCGCGCGCGTAGCCCTTCTCCAGCACCCAGTAGGGATACATGAACAGTTCGTTGGCGGCCACGCCCAGCGCGCCCATCAGGCTGATCACCGCATAGGCGGCGCCCTGGCGATCGTCGCCGAGCGAAAACGTAAGGCCGGAGAGCACCTCGTCGGCGCGAATACGAAACGGCGTGCCCTGGATCAAGAACACCCCCACCAGCACCGAGATGCTGAAGCAGCCGACCAAGACCATCACCAGCGTTTCCAAGTGCTGGTACCATCCTTGCCATAAGACGCCGATCGCGGCGGCCACCATGATCGCGGCCCACCAGCGGACCGAAGCGCCGGCCGACGCCCCGAGCGGCCAGATGCCGTGCATCAGCCCGGCCAGCGCCCCGATGATGCCGACCACCGTGAGCATCGTGACGAAATAGCCCAGCATGTAGAGCAAGGCCGTCCACGAGGTGCCGCGGAAGCGCGGCCCCGGGCATGTATTGAGTGCTTCGATCGTCGTCCGGTTGTGCACGAGACAATGCCGGGCGATCTCCACCTGCAGCAGGAACTTGATCACGCACGAAAGCAGCACCGCCCACAACAACACAAACCCGAACTTCGCCGCCTGCACCGGCGTATTCACCAGCTCCCCGCTGCCGATCACCGACCCGGCAACGACAATGCCAGGGCCGATGGCCGCCAGCGAACTCGTGAATCGCCATGTCCGTGCTTTGCTCATCCCCGCCTTCACTCTTTCATTACCAACCGCTTGCGGCTTAGCGCACCGGCATCACTCGGTAATTGGCCGCGAGTCCGGTACGTTGTATAACAGATCGGTTGCGTCTTCGAAAGCAAATTCACGGACTCTCACGAGATCGAATCATGCCGCTGCTCATCAAGAACGGTCGGATCACGACCGCCGCCGATCAGTACGTCGCCGATATTCTGTGCGAAGGCGAGACGATCTCCGCCATCGGCCGCAATTTGTCGGCGCCGGCCGGGGCGGAGGTGATCGACGCCTCCGGCAAGTACGTGTTTCCCGGGTTCATCGATCCGCACGTCCACATCTATCTGCCCTTCATGGGCACGTTTGCGAAGGACGACTACGACTCGGGCAGCCGGGCCGCGCTGGTGGGCGGCACGACAACGCTCATCGAGATGTGCTGCCCCAGCCGACAGGAGGAGCCGCTGGCCGGCCTCGAGCTGTGGCTTTCCAAGGCAGAAGGCATTTCGGCCTGCGACTACACGTTTCACATGGCCGTGTCGCGGTAC
>CAZHIV010000442.1:0-2620 GCA_964532675.1 uncultured Planctomycetaceae bacterium | reverse complement strand
AGCTATCAGGCGTGGTCCCACCACTGCCCCACTTCCACCTGGACGGTGCGTCTCTTGTCGGGCGTGCCGACCAGGAACCGGCTGGGCGGCTCGCGGAGGATGTTGGGAAACATGAAGCGCACCGCGGCGAGCGTCCACGCGCCCATCGTGAACGCCAGCGCGCCGAATCCCAACGCCAGGGCCGAGATGCCGAAGAGGAACGCGCGCCGCTCGGCGATCTCCGCTTTGCTCGGCTTCTCGGGCCGCGGCTTGGCGTAGTCCGGCTTGACCGGCATCGGCGGGACGACGATCGCCTCTTTGGCCTTGGCCTTCTTCGCGGCCGGCGCGGTCGCGGTCGCCTTGGCCTGCGCTTCGGCCTTGGTCATCGGCCCGGGCTTGGCACCCTTGCGCGCGGCGGCGAGTATGCTCTGCGTCTCGAGCGGCGCTTCTTTGACGGCCGCCGGGCTCTTTTTCGCGGGCGTTGCCTTTGCGGCCGGTTTGGCGGCCGGCTTTTCTTTCGCGGGAGCTGCCGGCGGCGCCGCGGCCCCGCCCTGCTTCTCGGCCCGGGCCGCGGCCAGCATTTCGGCAACGCTCAACTTCCCGCCGCCCGGCTTCGTGGCCGGCGCCGGCTTCTTGGCCGGTTCTGCCGATTGCTCGGCCGGCGGCGCTGCTGGTTCAGCCGCGGGCGCGCTTTGCGTCGCCGAGGTGTCCTGCTGCGCGCCGTCGCCGTCCGACTTCGCGGGCGGGCCGCCCGGCGAGTCGGTTTTTCGTGCGGCGGCTAAAATGTCAGCCACCGTCATCTTGCTCTTATCTGGCATTCGTTCCACCCTTGTGCCGAGAGGAATGCCTAGATTGCTGCGGCACTCTCGGCGGTAGAAGCAGGCGCTGGAGCGCTTGCGCGGCCGCGAATCGCGGCCTTACGACAGGCCCCAGCCCGTTACCGGCAATCCGTTGCACCGCAACAGGTTATAGGAACCGGGTGGGACGCCTGTTAGGGGATCGTGAGATTTTTCACAATCTTCCTACTGTTTGTTTATTGGCCCTTTCGATCCTTGTCAACCGCCCTCCGCCGATTTCCCCGGCCCCTCGCCGGATCGCAGCACCGTGCTGCTTAATTCTCCGCCTACCGACAGCGGGGGTAAAGATCAAAATTGCATGCTCAGCCTGCGACGTGCGATGCGGACCGCCGGCGAGCCGGCTCCTCTGAGGATGCGGGTGATTGACCTTCGCGGCCGGCGGGCCGAAACTGTCCAGGTGCAAAACAGGCGGTCGACCCGTAGACCAAGCAGCCCATGAGAATCCTTATTGTTGGCAGCGGCGGGCGCGAACACGCGCTGGCTTGGAAGATCGGCCAGAGCCCGCGGGTAGATCGCGTTTTCGTCGCCCCGGGCAACGCCGGCACCGCCGCCGACGCCGAGAACGTCGCCGTCGCCGCCACCGACGTGCCGAAGCTGCTCGAGTTCGCCCGCGAGAACCGCATCGACCTGACCGTCGTCGGCCCCGAAGCGACCCTGGCGGCCGGGTTGGTCGATGCTTTCCAACAGGCCGGCCTGCGGGCCTTCGGCCCCACCAGCGCCGCCGCCGAGCTCGAAACCAGCAAGGTCTTCTGCAAGAACCTGCTGCGCCATGCCGACGTGCCTACCGCCGACTACCGCGTGTTCCGCGACGCCCGCGGCGCGACGACCTATTTGAAGGACCGCGACGATGCGCCGGTCGTCGTGAAGGCCGACGGGCTGGCCGCCGGAAAAGGCGTCGTCGTTTGCGACAATCGCGACCAGGCGCTCGCCGCGGTAGAGCGGATCGCCGTGCAAAAGGAATTCGGCGAAGCCGGCAATCAGATCATCATCGAAGAGCGGCTGCAGGGACAGGAGGCCAGCGTGCTGGCGCTCACCGACGGCCACACACTGCTCACGATGCCGGCCTGCCAGGACCACAAGCGGGCGCACGACGGAGACAAGGGTCCGAACACCGGCGGCATGGGCGCGTATTGTCCCACGCCGCTGGTGACCGACGCCCTGCTGCAGAAGGTCGAGGAAAAAATCCTCGTGCCCACCATCCACCAGATGAAGCGCTCGCGGCGGCCGTTTCGCGGCGTGCTGTACGCCGGCCTGATGGTCACCGGCCAGGGCGTCGAGGTGCTGGAGTACAACGTCCGCTTCGGCGATCCGGAATGCCAGCCGCTGCTCATGCGGCTGAAAAGCGATTTGGTCGACCTCCTGGAGGCGACCATCGATGGCCGGCTCGACGAGGTGTCGCCGCCCAAGTGGGACCCGCGGCCGGCCGTGTGCGTCGTGATGGCGAGCGAGGGCTACCCCGACGCGTACGAGAAAGGCCAGCCGATCCGCGGGCTCGACGAAGCGGCGAAGATGCCGGACGTCAAAGTGTTCCACGCCGGCACGGCGCTGCGCGACGACCAGGTCGTCACCGACGGCGGTCGCGTGCTGGGCGTCACCGCGCTGGGCTCGAGCATCTCGGCCGCCAAGCTGCAGGCCTACAAAGCCGTGAAAAGCATCCGCTTCAGCGGCGCCTGGTGCCGCAAGGACATCTCGGATAAGGCGCTGGCATACAAGTAGCACACCGCGATTTGTTAGCGCCGGCGGCCACGCCGGATGTCGCGGCGGACGGCCTTGCACTGAGAATT
>CAZHIV010000441.1:0-6754 GCA_964532675.1 uncultured Planctomycetaceae bacterium | reverse complement strand
AGGATGTGGCTGGAGATGAGGATCGTCTTGCCCATCGAGCGGAGCTCTTTGAGAAGCGCTTTCACTTCGAGCCGGGCGCGCGGATCGAGGCCGCTGGCCGGCTCGTCGAGGATCAGCACGGGCGGGTCGTGGACCAGCGTTTTGGCGAGGCACAACCGCTGCTTCATGCCGCGCGACAGGCCGTTGACGAAGTCGTCGCGCTTGTGCGTGAGGTCCAAGAGCTCCAGCACGTCGCCGATCACCGCCTTGCGCCGGCTGCGGGGAATCTGGTAGGCGACGGCGAAGAAATCCAGGAACTCCCAGACTTTCATGCCGTCGTAGACGCCGAAGTTATCGGGCATGTAGCCGACGCTCTTGCGGACCCCGATGGGGTCCTGCGTGACGCTGTGGCCGTTGACGATGCCCTCGCCGGCGGTGGCCCGCAGCAGCGTGGCGAGGAAGCGAATCGTGGTGCTCTTGCCCGCGCCGTTGGGCCCAATGAAGCCGAACATCTCGCCCGCGCCGATCTTCAGGCTCAGATTCGAGACGGCGACGAATTCGCCGTAGACCTTGGTGAAGTTGCGGAGCTCGATCATTGGGGAGAGGTCGGAGGTCGGAGGTCGGAGGTCAGAGGTCAGGACATAATAAGCATGGGCAATAGTCTTCCAACTTGCCTCCCTGTCTCCCCCTCTCCTTGTCTCCTTGTCTAATTCATATCTTGGTCGGTCGCCGTCTTTATGTCCTGCTTGGAGTTCGCATCGGCGCGGGGCGGGGGGAGCGGGGCGTATTCGAGGTGGGCGACGACCAGCGTGGCGCCGCGGACTTGCGAGGCGGCGGGCGTGATGGACTGGCCGGGCAGCACTTCGTCGATGCGGGCGACGAACCGCATTTCGCCTTCCTCGATGTGCTGGGGATCGAGCGCCAGGCGAAACATGGGCTCCAAGTTGAGCCGTTCGATGCGTTCCAGCCGCTGCTGCTCGGCGCGATTCTCGGCGAAGAGCGGCTTTTTGGTATCCAGAGTGGACAGCGACATCGGGGCCGATTGGCCTGGCAGGAGCTGGCCGACCCAGCGTCCTTCGATGCGGCGGGGGTTTCCGGTGCGCGAAGCTTCTCCGCGCGTCGGACGGCGGACAATGCAGGCGCTGTGCAACTCGAATTGACTGCGGTTCTCGATCTGCCGGCTGCCGAGCGCCGCGGACTGGCCGGCGCGGATTGGTCCTTTGAGGACAAACATCTGTTCGCTCCGCACCATGCCGGTCGAATTCGATGAGATGGGCATTCCGACCAGCCGGACGTTGTCGTAACGCTGGAAGCCAATGGATTGATAACCCTGCCCGCGGAGCATGCGGAAATCGGAACCGGTGGAAAACGGCGCGGCGAGCGTGGTGAGATTGCCGAACTCCAAGTCGTAGGTAGTGGAGAGCGAGGTATAGAGGGCGGTGAACCGCGAGAGGTGTGCCCGCGGATGGTCGGGCTGTAGCTCCAGCAGGGCGATCTCGGTTTGTGCCCGCACGAAGCCCATGTCGAGGCGCGCCCGCTCGACGATCACGACAGTTCCGACAATGGCGATGAGCGGCGCGGCGATCCAGGCCCATTCGATGCGGCCCAAGGTGTGAAAGATGAGCCAGTTGAGCGGCACCAGCACGACGAGGTACGAGGCGAGGCAGAGCACGACGAAGCCGGCACCCGGCACCTCGACGCCGGCCGCCTCGCGGAGGGCCGTTCGCGCCGCGCCCGCCGTGGCGTTGAAATCGTTCCACGCCCCGATGCCGCCGACCGAGGCGGGGGGGCGATAGGCGCGAAGCGGTGGCTGCTGGCCGGCAGCCTGGCCAAAGAAATTGAACTGTCCTGCCAGTTCGTCCGACAGCTCCTCGTAGCGGTACGAGGTATCGACGCCCAGGTCGCGCGCGAGGTAGCGCAGGTTCGTGGTCAGCCGGGCATCGAGCCGGCGGTCTTTGTATTGCTCGTCGGCCCAGGCGAGCGTCACGTCGCCGAAGTAGCCGGGGCGATACTCACGCGGCGGCCGGCGCAGGAGCACGGCGTTGAACAAGCTGTCGAAGCCGGTGCGCCAGTTGACCAGGTCGCGTTCGGCGAGCTGCATGGCGGAGACGACGATCCGACCCCGGCCGACGCGGCGCTCGGCGAACAGCTCGCCCGTGTTCGGGACGGCCGCGGCGCCATCGCGAATGTCGAGCGTGACGGCCGACCAGGGCACGGTCGGCTGCAGCATCTCGCGACGGTTGGTTAAGCTCGAGATCAGCCAGTGCTCGTTCAATTCGTCCAGCGCCGGGTCGTCGACACCGATTGTGCGGGGGCCTGCGCTGTCGGCCGGGAGGTAGGCGTCCAAGAAAGAGCCTTTGAGCAAGTCGAGCGAGTCGGGCCCGCTGACGATGAGCTGGCCGCCCCAGTGGAGCCAGTCGACGAGCGCCCGCTGCTCGTCGGCGGTGAATAGCTGCGGATCGACTTCGTCCCACAGAACGTAGGCGATGCTGGTCCAGGTCAGCGGGTTGTCGGGAAGAGGAACCGATTGGCTGGCGATCAGCGAAACGACACGGTAGTGGAGCGTGTCTTCGAGATCGTCGACGTCCGATTCGCCGCCGAAGGGCACGTTCACCGCATCGAGCGTTTTCAGGTAGCCGTAGCGCGAAGACTCCTTGGCCAGGACCACGAAGTGATACTGGTAGGAAGGCATGACGCTAAGGCTTGAAGCGGAGTTCAGGCGCATTCCCAAGCCCCGCTCTTCCAGCTGCGTTGCCAGCCTGATCGCTTTGGCCGTTTCGGGGACGAAGAAGGTGCTGTCGGTCGCCTTGGGCCGGCCGCGCGTCAGCAGCACGGGGCGACGGGCGGCGAGGACGTACGGCGTTTGCGCGATGGGGTAGGGATCGTTCTTCGCGTTGACGACCGCCAGCCGCAGGTCGCCGACGAAGTCGCGGTAGTTGGCCCGCATCCGTTGGCTGGCGGCCGACCAGTGGCCGGGCTTCACGAATAACGGCGACCCCGCCTCGGCCGGTTGCACCACCGGCGGCCAGATTTCGAAATCGTCCTTCTTCTTTTTCTCGGCGTCCTTTTTCTTCTTTTCGTCCTCTCGCTCGGCGGCCTCCTCGGGATCGACGACGAAGCAGCCGCGCAGCGTGCCCACCGCAATCACGCCAAACAGCAGCACCAGCAGCGCCGCGGCGGCGATCGCCCACAGCGACCACTTCGCGCGTTCGTCGATGTCTGGTTCCGTATCGGTCGACATGTTGCACAGACGTATTCAGAAGTAGCGGACGAGTTTATTTTACCGCAGCGCCGTGGGAACCCGTAGGGGCGGCTCCGTAGAGGCATCTAATAGCCGCGACCCCAGCGGGTCGCCGGGGATAGAGCGGCGTTTCGCCTGCGACCCGTTGGGGTCGCGGCTGGTTTCCGGTGGACGGTGGTCTCGCGGGTTTTCGTGGTCGACCTCACATCCTTCGGCTGATCAACCTGGCCGAGAGCCACGTCAGGGCGGCGATTGCGGCGACAAGCACGAGGCTGATGGCCGCGACGCGGTCGTCAACCCCGTAGTGCAGGAGCTGAAAGACTCGAACGGAAATGGGCGTCGACCGCTGGGGCGGGACGACGAGCACCGTGGCGGCCAGCTCGCCGACCGCGACGGCCAGCGCGACGAGCCAGGCGGCCGCCGCGGCGGACCGGCGCTGCGGCAAGGCGATGCGCACTAGCCGGCCCCACCAGCCGCTGCCCTCGGTCGCCGCCGTGTCGAGCATCGCCTGCGGAACGCTCGCCAGCGCCGGCCAGAGGATGAGCGGCGCCAGCGGCAGGGCGCGAATCGTCTGCGCGAGCCAGGGAGCGAAGTTCGTATCGTACAGCCATGCGAGCCACGAGAAGGGCGAACCGGGCGGGCGGTTCAACACATGAATCAGGCCGACGCCCAGCAGCGGCCCGGGCACCGTCAGGCATAGGGCCAGCGTCGACAAGCGAATCCAGGGAGTGCCGCGCGACGTGCGCATGCTCCAGGCCAGGGGGAGGGCGATCGCCAGTGCGGCCGTCGCGGCGGCAGCGCCGACTCGCAGCGACAGCCACAGGTCGCCGTGGAATTCGACCGGCGCGGCGGCCAGGCGCTCGGCGACTTTTGCCGTGGACCAGCTACGCACAGGTCCGGCGGCTGTCAGCTCGGCCCGCAGCCCTGCTTTGTAGATAAGGTTCCCCAGCGGCACACCCGCCACGAGTAGCACGATCGACCACAGTACAACCGCGGCGGCCCACCGCCACGCACCGAGCCGGGCGATCCACGGCGGCCGGTGCGTTGCGCCCGCGAAGTCGGCAAACAACCGACTGGCGACGGCAATCGCCGCCACAGCGATCGCCGTCGACAACAGCAGCCCAATCCACAAACCGCGCGCCGAAACCGCAACCAGCGAGCCGCCGGGTTCATCCCGGCGGTCAAAGTCGAACGCTCCCAACGCGGCCTGCGTGTAAACTTCTTCCGCGAAGGTGCGTACCTGGAAGAAATCGGTGACGGAGATTTCCGCCGCCGCGACGACGGCGATCCACAATGCGGCCACGACGAAGGCGGGGGCGGCTCGCCGCAGCGAGACGTGGAGAAGCACCCGCAGCGGCGTGGCACACGTGGCGGCGTCTTCCTCGATTTCGGCTTCGACCGCCCGCAGGCCGGCGCCGACGATCAGCACGACCCAGGGGACCGCGGCCAGGGCGTGGATCCAGATGGCGGCCCGCCAGCCGCGCAGCCACGGTTCATGTCCGCCCTCGCCGAGTGCGGCGAGCGTGTGCCAGCCTTGGAGGCCGAATCCGGCGTCCCATGCACCGGCGATCAAGAACAGCGGCACGAACAGCATGCCGATAAAGAGCAATCCGGCGAACTCACGGCCCGCTGCGTCGGTCTTATAAATGACAACTGCCGCCAGGCCGCCGAGCGGCAGGGCGAGGAGGCAAGCCCCCGCGGCCAGGCAGGCCGTATGGAGCCAAAGGCCGCCGACGCGCGGCTCGAAGTGCCAAAGCGACACAATGGCCAGTACCCCGGCGGCGGCCAGCAGAATCAGCCAACCGGCGTGAAATGTCCGTGGTTCCATACCTGCCGAGTGTAAACTGAGCGCCAAAGAGGCAGCAGGGGCGCCTTTTCGCACCCCTTGGCTTTTGAGCCTATCCCAGAACCGTCGGGGACTGGCTCATTTGGCGAAGTCTTCGGAGCAAAATGTGCCTGTCCCCCTCTCGCAGACGGTTCTGGGATTGGCTCTTCGTTGCTTTTGGTGGTTTGGTGTGGTAGCCTGAAAGTATCAGACAGGCGGTGATCTCGCACTTAGCGCGCGAGATTTTCGTCGGCGATGCTCAGAGACTGAGGCAAGATCGGCCATCGGCTAGCGATGGCCGAGGCACGCTCCTTTTCTAAGTCCTCAGCGGTTCGGGAGGCCGGCCGAACTATGGGAATTCGCGTCGAATGTCCCCACGGACATGTCTTTAAGGTGAAAGACAAGTACGCAGGCAAGAAGGGCCTTTGCCCCCACTGCGAAGGCCAGGTCATTGTCCACGTACCCGATGCGCTTACGCACGACGCCAGCGACGTGTTGCAGCAGGAGGCGATCCGGCGCCGCCACGCGTCCGACTCCCACGTGTTCGACGACCCGAACGAAAGCAGCGTCGCCGCGCCGAGCAGCAGCGCCAGCGGCAGCCTCTTGGGCTCGAGCGTGATCCGCCACAACATCAAGTGCAAGTGCGGCGAGCACGTCCCCATGTGGTACGCCCGCTGCCCCGCCTGCGGCCAGTATCTGGACCACTGAGTAGGTCAGGCTGTGCCTGACACGGTTCCGGGTGCCGTCAGGCACAGCCTGACCTACCAGGCTGACGAAGACAAGGAGACGGGGAGAAGGGAGACAAGGAGACACGCGATTTTGTCGTATCTCCCCCTCTCCTTGTCTCCCCGTCTCCTTGTCTTTGTTCCTACGCCGGGACGTTGAGGATCTCGATGTAGTTGGCCAGTTCGTCGCGGAGCGTGTCGAACTGCACGGGTTTGGTGAGGTAGCGATTGGCTCCCAGGCCGTACATCTTGCGCTCCAGCGACTTGTCGCGCACGCCGGTGATGACGATGACCGGGATGTTCTTGGTGACGGGGTTGTCCTTCAGCCGGCCGAGGATGTAGTCGCCCTGGCCGTTGGGCATGTTGTAGTCCAAAAGGATGGCGCTGGCCGGGTTGGTGAACGCCAGCCGGTAGCCCTCCATGCCGCTGAACGCGCGAACGACGGCGACGCCGCAGGCCTCCAGACGGATCTTGAGCGCGTCGGAAAAGTCGGCATCGTCGTCGATCGAGAGCACCCAGGGCGGCTGGTCGTCGGCTTGGGGCGAGAGGGCGGGCAGCAGATCGTCCGCACCGCGCTCCTCCGCGACTTCGCCTTCGGAGCCCAGCATGGAAAAAACCGCGTCCAGCAACGCGTCGCTCGCCGGCTCCGCGACCATGATCGACGACCGCGTAGCCGTGTCAGCAGCTTGCGAGCCGGCGGGTTTATCCCGCCGGTTGATGGGCGCACCGAGCAACTCCAAAATCAGCGGCTCCACGCGCGACCAGACATCGGCGTTCTTCTCCACGTAATAGATCATCATGTCGTGGCAGCGGCGAATCGTCTGCTCGTTCGAGTTGCCCGTCAGAACGCTCGCCGGGATCGAGCGCAACCGCGCATCGTCCGCCATCATCTCGCAGACGCTAAGTCCGTTGCCGGCCGGCATGTTGACGTCGATGCATACGAGATCGGGCACCACGCGATGGATGACGTTGATCGCCTCCAGA
>CAZHIV010000440.1:0-2997 GCA_964532675.1 uncultured Planctomycetaceae bacterium | reverse complement strand
CGCCGCCCGCGTCGTTGCGGAACACAATCCCCTGGATGTAGGACCACATGATGCTGCGATTCACGACGGTGTATATCGCCCTTATCCTTGTTGTAGGCTGCATTGCGCCGCCGTCCTCGGCCGACGAGTTCTACGTCGCCTTCTGGAACGCGGAGAACCTTTTCGACACCCAGGACGACCCCGACGTCGAGTTCGACGAGGAATTCACGCCCGAGGCGCCGAAGGAATGGACTCCCGAGCGGTTGGAGCGCAAGCTCGAGAACCTGGCCGGCGTCATCCGCAAGATGAACGGCGGCCGCGGGCCGGACGTGCTTGGGCTGTGCGAGGTCGAAAACCGCACGGTCGTGGAGATGCTCGTCAAAAAGCTCGCCTCGTTGGGGCGTAGTTACGAGATCGTCCACCAGGATTCGCCCAGCGATCGCGGCATCGATTGCGCGCTGGTGTTCGACGTCGATCGGTTCGGGCTTGCCGACAAACGGTTCCACTTCGTCGATGCCGGGAAGACCCGCGACATCGTCGAGGCCCGGCTGCGCCGCGACGACGCCGACCTGTTCGTGTTCGTCAACCACTGGCCTTCGCGGGGAAACGACGAGTGGCAGCGAATCGAGGCCGCTAACGTGCTGCGAAAACGGCTTGACGAAATCCTCGCCGCCGACCCCAAGGCGGACATCCTCGTCATGGGCGACTTCAATGACGAGCCCGAAAACGCTTCGATCAACGACCACCTGCGCTCCCGCGCCGCCAGGGAGGGGCTCCGCTCCGGCTCCCTATACAACACAACGACGCACATCCGGGCAGCCAACTCCGGCACCATCGTCTGGAAAAACCATTGGCAACTGTTCGACCAGATCATCGTTTCGCCGGGCCTGTTGGACGACGACGGATTTCGCTGGAAGCCGGACAGCACCAAGCGCGTCGAATTCCCGGAGCTCTTTTTTCAACCAACTTTTCCGGGGGCCATCCTGCGCCCGTCGCGCACCTATTCGAGCGACGAGTATCATGAGGACGGCTATTCCGATCACCTCCCGGTCGGATGCGTGATCGTCCAGTGACGCCGACCGCCGGGCGGCCTTGGCGCGACTCGCGCTGGTGCGGTCAGGCAAACTTTGCCGCCCCGCACAGCCTCGCGGCGCGAACCGGTTGCTTGCTGCCGCAATCGCCTGTGTTCCAAACTTGCTCGACCGTGTAAACTGAATGGTGGATCGAACGCGGCCGTTTCGTCGAACGGTCGCCGTCTGCGCAGCTTCGCGGGAGCGACGCGTGCTGCCAACGCTTGTCCCGAGCAGCGCTTCGCGTCTGGTGTATCCATGCCAATTCAAATCGAGTGCCCAGGCTGCAAAGCGTTGCTGCAAGTGCCCGAGGAGTTGGCGGGCAAGCAGGGCAAGTGCGTCCAGTGCGGCCAGAAGCTCACCGTGCCGGGCCGGGCCAGCGGCGGCGGCGGGCTTTCGCCCACGCTGTTCGAGGCCACGCCCGAAGCCATGGTCCGCGAGCTCTTTCGACGTCAGCAAAGCGCCATGCTGTTGGTGTTCCCAACTCCCGCCGACGGGTCCTACGACCTGGCCAACGTGCCCGACCAGGAATTGAAGTGCATCGCCACGGAGGATATCAACCAGGCCCGCTTCGCCGACCTGGCTGCCAGCTTCGCCAGACGATACGGCCCTCGCCGGAAAGGCGCGGGCGGCTCCTCGCCCTCGATCGAAGACCTGCTGTACGACATCAAGGGCGACCGGCTCGGCATGAGCCTGGAGGATTTCAAGCAAAGGTACGCCCGCAGCGGCGAGGGCGGCCACAAGCTTCCCCTCTGCTCGGACACCGCCTGGGGCACGAACAAGGCCTCGCTCCACTCGGAGCCCTGGCACCGCCAGGCGAACATCATCCACGCCCGAATCGACCTGCCCACCGAGGACAACTCGCCCACCGTGGCCGGCGTCAAGACCGAGCTGCTCCTCTATCAATTCATCGACGGCAGGCTGTTTCGCGTCATCGCCAACTTCCCGACCGATCAGTTTCACCTCGTCAGCGAAGCGGCGATCAAGAAGTACGGCCCCGCGACGCGCGAAACCCAGCGGCCGCGGCAGCTCATCTGGGACAACCCCATCGCCTCGGTGATCCTCACTCGCGGCAACGTCCATCCCCGTGAGGCTTCGACGATGGAGCTGGTCTACAAGCTGCTCGCCGAAACGGCCGCCTCGCGGATGCCCACCGGCGCGGCCGATATTTAATGCGCTACCGGGTCGAGGCTGCTTCGATAGCGCTCCAGCACTTCCCGCGGCTCCAGGTTGAACAAGGCTTTACCACCGGTGGTCCACGCCTTGCCGTTGTGCGTGAACACCGCGGTGGCGGCCCGCAAATTGCCAACCGCCTCCACGTCTTCCATGCCGCCGCCTTCGATCGCCTCGAACGCGATCGTCACGCCGACCAGCGCGACGAGCTCGCCATTGGCCCGGTCGCGCGCCAGCAGCATGCCGTCCTGAAATGCGCAGCTTTTCCACGCCAGTCCGCGCGGCTTGCCGCTCGCCGCCGCCGCTTCGAAGAATTGCGATTGCAGTTCCGTTCGCCGGCGTTCGAACTGCCGCCGGGCACGCTTCACCCGCCGCTCGAACAACCAGGGCCGCACCAGCGCCCAAAACAACCAGGCGACAATCAACAGAGCAAACAGCGACGACCAGAACATTAACTGGAGCATCGCCCCAGTCTACCGCATTTTGACCCGGCATGGAGCCGCGGCCGCTCGCGGCTTAGCGATTCGACCGTTCACTCGGCGCCGCGAAGATCGCGCTCACCGGCATCGGCGCCGCGACAGCCTGCCGTGGAACGACGGCCGCCTCTAACCGCGAATGCCCGACGTCGCAGCCGCAATTGCCGCAGTCGTAGCAACCGCACACCGGCGCCGGCGAATAGGGCAAGCGAATTTCGTTGGGCGAGCACCAGCCGTTGCAGGTAATCGGCCCCAACACCAGCGGCGTATGATAGCCGGCGCCCCAGCCGCAGCCCATG
>CAZHIV010000439.1:0-9135 GCA_964532675.1 uncultured Planctomycetaceae bacterium | reverse complement strand
GGCATAGCAACTCCTGAGAATCGATAATCGGCCTTCGCCCGCCGCCAGTGCAGCAATAACCGTTAAAATCATGAGAATCGCTAACATCCCTGTATTCGGCAAACAGGCCCTATTCTTTTCAAACCTCTTGAATTCAGCAGTTTTACAACCGAGTGTTCGCGCTCTTGCAGACATCTTGTATGATGGCGGCCGGTTTGCACGGCAGCGAAGTTGCCGGGAAAGGAGCTAGCAATGGCGTCACCCCTGCAGTCGCTCATTGCCACGGGCACCAAGCTGTGGCTCGACTCGGTCGATCCCGACTTCGTGCGCGCCAACCGCGCGCTCGGCGCCACCGGCGCCACGTCGAACCCGATCATCATCGCAGACCTGGTCAAGAGTGGCCGCTACGACCAGACGCTCAACGAGCTGCTCGTGGAGCGGGGGGAAAGCGAGGAGACCGCGGCCTGGCAATTGACCGATCGCATTGTCCGCGCCGCGCAGGAGGTGTTTCACCCGGTTTGGAAGTCGACGGGCGGCGACGATGGCTACGTGAGCTTCGAGCTCGACCCGCTGTTGGAAGACCCGGCGTGCGCGCTCGCTCACAACGAGCGCGTGCGGCGCTACGTCGAGCTGGGCCGGCAATGGTCCGAGGGGCACGACAACCGGATGATCAAGGTCCCCGCGACGCCGGCGGGGCTGGACGCGCTGGAAGAGCTCTCGGCCGCAGGCGTGACACTCAACGTCACGCTCATCTTCACGATGCGTCAGTACGAAGCGGCCCGCGACGCCATTTGGCGCGGCGCCCAGCGGCGAGCCTCGCTGGACCGCTTCAAGAGCATGTACAGCATTTTCATTTCCCGCGTCGACGTGTACACGGAGAAGCACGTGAGGAGCCTGTCGCCGGCCGCGCAGGGCCAAGTGGGCGTCGTCGGCGCGAAAAGCCTGTGGCTCGCGAACCAGGAGTTCTGGTCTTCGCGCGCAACGCCTCTGCGGCAGGAAATCGTGTTCGCCAGCACGGGCACCAAGAAACCAGAAGACTCGCCGTGGAAGTACGTCGTCGCGCTGGCCGGCAGCGACATCCAAACGAATCCGCCGGCCACGAACGACGCGGTCGAAGCGAGCGGCCTCACGTTCGAGCGCACGGTGGATCAACTACCGCCCGCCGAAGTGCTCGCGGAAATCGACGCCAAGGTCGATATGGCGCAGCTTGAAGACCAGCTCATGCGTGAGGGCATCGTGAAGTTTGCCGAGCCGCAGAAATCGCTGGTCGCCCTGCTGGGCGAGAAGCGTCGCTCGTTGGCCACCCAGCGCGCTTGAGCGTTTCGGCGCGTCACAAAGCGGGTCGCCAGCCGGCTTTATCTGTGTTACGATCAACGCCTCCGGCTCGCAGCTTGTTATCGTTTCGAACCACCTCGACCGACAGCCGCGGCAGCAAAACCGGTCCGCGCCGTAAGAGTATCTGGGTCCCACACCATGTCCATCGATCCCTACGCCATGTGCCCCTGCGGCAGCGGAAAGAAGCTGAAATTCTGCTGTTCCGATCTGGTCGGCGAAATCGAGAAGATCCACCGCATGATCGAGGGCGAACAGCCCCGGGCCGCGTTGCGACACGTCGAGCAGACGCTTGCCGACCACCCTGGACGGGCGTCGCTGCTGGATTTGAAGGCGTCGCTCGAACTGTCGCTCGGCGACATGGCGGCGGCCCGCCAGACCATCGACCAGTTCGTCAAGGAGCACGATGAGAGTCCGACGGCGCATGCCTGCGAAGCGATGTGGCTGGCCGAGTCGGGCCGGGCGCGGGAGTCGGCCGCGGCGCTGCAACGGGCCCTGGTGCTGGTGGAACGCGACATGCCGCTGCGGGTGTACGAGGCGATGGGCGCCGTCGGCGGCGCGCTGTTGGAGGCCGGCCACGTGCTGGCTGCTCAAGCCCACCTGTGGCTGCACGCCGCGCTGGCGCCCAAGGAGGACACGCGTTCTCGCGAGGTGCTGGCGGCGCTGCATCATTATTCCGGGTTGCCGCTGTTGCTGCGCGATCACCTCCGCTTGCGCCCCGCGCCGCCGGATGCGGCCTGGAAGGCCGAGGCGGAGCAGGCGGCCCGCCTGGCCGACAACGGGAAGTGGCAGCAGGCCGTCCAAATCGTCGACCGCCTGGGACAGCAGTACGGCGCGGAGCCGACGCTCGTGTTCAACCGGGCCCTTTTGGGCGGTTGGCTGGGCGACGACCGAGCGCTGGTGGCTGGCTTCCATGCTTACGCGCAGCTCGATGTGCCGCCGGACGACGCCGTCGAGGCCGAGGCGATTGCCCAGTTGCTCGACGCCGACCAGAGAGAGCCGCTGCTCGATTCGGTCGTGCAAACGTATGCCATCCGCGATCTGGATGCCTTGGCGGCGAACTTCATCTCCGATCGCCGGATGCAGGCGTTCGAGATGGACCCGGCGGCGTTCGCGCAGAGCGATCAGCCTCGGCCGCGGCACACCTATCTGCTGCTCGACCGGCCGATGCCCGCATCCGGCGCCGAGCTGACGCGCGACGCCGTGCCCCGGCTGGCGGCCGTGTTGGCCGTCTACGGGCGGCAAACCGATCGCGCGGAACAGCTCGAAGTGACGGTCGACCGCGGTCCATCTTTTGACGCCGCCCTTGGCGTGCTGAAGGAAATAGGGGGCGACGCGCTTGGCGAGATGGACGAAGAGCGCGTGATCGGCTCGGTCACGGCGACCGATCAGGCGCTCAATTGGCGCTGGCACTTGCCGCCCGACACTTTGCCGGACGTGCGCCGCCGCCTGGTGGCGGAGGAGCGCCATGCGGCGATTACCGAGCGCTGGCCCGACTTGCCGAAACCCGCGTTAGCCGGCAAAACGCCCCGCGAGGCCGCCGAAGATCCGCAGTTGCACGTTCCCCTCGCGGCGGCCGTCTTGATCCTGGAGCAGGGCAGCAACTCGGATCGCGACGCCGAGGCGATCGCCCAATTGCGCCGCGATTTGGGGCTTCCGCAGCCCGAACCGATCGAGCTGCGCGAATCGTCCGCCGCCAGCTTGCCGCTGACGCGCGTCCCGCGGCTGAAGACCGAGGCGCTCTCGGACGACGACCTGGTGCTGCTGTATGGCCGGTGCGTGCTGGTGGCCGCCAACGTGGCAACGACGGTGCTGGCCCGCGAGGCGGTGCGGCGGCCTTCGGTGGCCGATCGCATACCGCTCGCCAATGCCTATCGCAGGTTGATCGCGTCGGAATCGGACCCCGACCGCGCGTTGGCGCTGCTCGCGGAAGCGCGCCAGCGAAGCCAGTCGGCCGGCGAGTCGACGGCCCCCTGGGACCTGGCCGAATTGGAGCTGCACATCACCGGCGGCAACGTCGACGAGGCGAAGCTCGCGCTGGCACGCATCGAGCGTGATCATGGCAACGATCCCGACGTGGCCGCGGCGCTGTATCGGCTGCTGTACGAAACGGGCGTCATTCCCGATGAACCGACGGCGCAGGTGCCGGCGGCCGAGGAGCTGCCGGCCGCGGCGGTCGGCGGCGAGCTCGAGCCGGCCGCCGGACGTATCTGGACGCCCGGCAGCGACCGACCTACCGGCGGAAAATCGCCTCTTTGGACGCCGTCGTGAGAACGGAGTGAGTAAGTGAGTAGGTGAGTAAGTAACTGATCATCACGCTCGCTCACCTACTCACCTACCCACTTACTCACCTACCCACTTACTCACCTACTCACCCACTCACCTACTCACCTACTCATCAACCCCCAATGGACGACGACCGCTTCATGGCCCGGGCCTTGGTGCTGGCGGCGCGCGGCCTGGGATTCGTCGAGCCGAACCCGATGGTCGGCTGCGTCATCGTCCGCGACGGTGAGATCGTCGGCGAAGGATATCACGAGCGATTCGGCGCGCCGCACGCCGAGGTCAACGCGCTCCGCGCGGCCGGGAAGCGCGCGGCGGGCGCTACGGTTTACGTCACGCTGGAGCCCTGCTGCCACCACGGGAAAACGCCGCCCTGTACCGACGCGCTCGTGCGGGCGGGCGTGAAGCGCGTGGTGATCGCGGCGCAAGATCCGTTCCCGCAAGTCGCCGGCCAGGGCGTGCTGGAGCTGCGCGCGGCCGGCATCCAGTGCGATCTGGGCACTCGGGCGGCAGACGCGAACTGGCTCCTGGCGCCGTATCGCAAGCTCATGACGAACGGCAGGCCGTGGATCATCGCCAAGTGGGCGATGACACTCGACGGCAAGCTGGCCACGCGCACCGGCGACAGCCAATGGATTTCCAGCGAGGCCTCCCGTGCCGCAGTGCACCGGCTTCGGGGCCGCGTCGACGCCGTGCTGGTCGGCAGCGGAACCGCGCATTGCGACAACCCGCTGCTCACGGCCAGGCCCGTCGATCGGGCCGACATCAAGCGGGTCGCCACGCGCGTGGTCGTCGACTCGGTGGCGTCGCTATCGCGGGAGAGCCGACTCGTGCAGACCGCGGCCGATGTGCCAGTGCTGCTCGCCGCGGCACACGCTGCGCCGGCGGACGCTTGTCGGCAGCTAACCGATGCCGGCGTCGAAGTGCTTCAACTGCCGGGCGGCGCTCACGACGCCCGACTCGAAGCGCTGTTCGACGAACTAGGACGCCGCCGCATGACCAGCGTCCTGGTCGAAGGGGGCAGCCGCCTGTTCGGCACGCTTCTCGACATGCGGACCATCGACGAGGTGCACGTCTTCGTCGCACCGAAACTCTCCGGCGGCGAGGCCGCGCCGAGCCCCGTCGGTGGCGGCGGCATCGAGCGCATGGCCCATGCGCTGCGACTGGCCGACATTTCTATCGAAGAAATGGAGGGAGACGTATACGTTCACGGCCGCGTTGCCGCGGTTTGACGGATCGTACTGAATCAGGTCACATCGTTGTTCGCCGCTTGCGATTTAGCTAAACCGCAAGCGGATGGAGGTGCATGTTTACAGGATCATCGCATGGCCGTCATCGCGTACCATCTGATTTGGACCAACTACGGCACCTGGCTGGGCAATGATCCGCGCGGGAGCGGTTCTCGCAGCGTCTACACGCCAGTTTTGGCCGAGTTGGGCGAACCGCATTTCGGCCGCAAGAAGCTGCAACCGGCGCGGAGTGAGGTCCGCGAATTCTATGAAAGGGCGGAGGAGTTGCTGCAGTTTCCGGTGATTCGCTTTCGCCCAGATCAATTTGAAGCAATCGCTGCCGCGTTTGACGAGACTATCCGCCTTCGCCGTTACACTTGCTACGCGTGTGCGATCATGTACATCTTGTTATACGAAAGCACCGTGACAATGCGGAGCAGATGATCGAGTGTTTTCAGAACGATTCACGCCTGCGTTTGCCATCGGAAGGCATCATGCCGGCGGATCATCCTGTCTGGACAAAGGGCGGATGGAAGGTGTTCCTGAATACACCGGAGGAAGTATGGCCGCGGATTCGTTACGTGGAGAGCAATCCGCTCAAGGAGGGATTGCCGCGGCAGAGTTGGCCGTTTGTGGTGTTGTATGACAATTGGCCTTTGCATAGGAGGCGGAGCTAAACCGCAAGCGTTACGAAACGCGTTGCCGGTCGCTTGCGGTTTAGCTTGAACTTTCCACCAGCTCCACCGCCGCCCAGCAGGTCGGGTCTTCGTCGAACGGGAACGCGGGGCCTGTGGCGAACGTTTGCATGCCCAGCTCGCGGTCGTAGACGGCGTACGTAAAGCCAAGCTGCCGGTGCTGGTGCGGGTCGTAGCCGCCCAGCGCGGCGGCCGGCACGAACCCGGCCAGCCCGTATCCCGATTTCGTCAACTTGCCGGCAACCTGCAACTCGCGCGGGCGGACGGGTCGCGCGTTTTCGCGAGCCCGATTGATCAAGAGCTGGTCGGCCACGGGCTCGGCGTGCCCGATTCCGCCGCCGGCCGGCAGGAACGCGAAGCGATGGCAATAGCGGCTCGCGCGATGGATGTTGAGCGTGGCCCGCGTGTCGATCCACACTTGCAGCCCGTCGCTGTCTTCGAGCCGCCCCTCGCGACACCATACGGGCTGCTTCTTCCCGTCCACGCGCACGTTGAAGAGCAACCCATCGGCGCTCCACGCCATCCGCACGTCGGCGACCGTCGGCTCCCGGTCGCCCGTGCCGGCGTCCAACTCGGCCAGGTTCGGCAGCCGGTGCGACTCGTCGAGCTCGACGCCGCCCGCTTTCCAAATCGGATCGCGGCGCCGCACCGGCACCGAAAAGCGGAACAAGAACCGCGGCGCGACGAGCGAGTTTTCAATCGTTTCGTTCGGCATACATTACCTTCTGCGGTTCAGCGATCGCACGTCAACCTACCGCCGCGCCGCGCAGCGATTCCAGGTGGACCTTCAGAAACGCCGAGACATTCTCGGCGTGCAGCTCGTCGGTGTTGACGAATCGCAGCTTCACCTGGTCGCGGTCCTCGGCGTCGGTGGCCAGTTCGCGGGCCGCCCCCAGCTCGGCCACGCTGCCGAGTTGAAAGGCACCCTTCGGCCCGTTGAGCACCAGGTCGATCCCCGCGAGGCGCTTGGTGAACACGGTCGCCCATGGCTTGCGCACGCCGGGCACCATCAGGTACACCACGTTCTGGTTGTTCCACAAGAACTGCCCGTCGGGCACGGCGTCGGCCAGCATTTCCAGCAGCTCCTCGAGCACCTCGGGCTTCCAGGCCGTTTTCTTGCCGGGCGGGAAACCTTTGCGCGAGAGATGCCACCTCTGCCCCAGTACCTTCCAAGGCATGACATCCTCCGGCTTGCTGCCAATCCGTTCGGCAAACTTCTGGAAGCCGGCCACCGCGCGTTCGAGGAACGACCAGAACTCCGGCGTGTCGATTTCCTGCCAGTCGTGGGCGTCGATCTGCACTTCCTGCCACGGCCCGCGGAGGTTCTTGCACTTCACGCGCGGCCCGCGGCCATAGGCTTCGATCTCGTCGATGTCGTTGAGCGGCTTGAGCCCCAGGTCGGCCACCAGCTTGTCGCGCTCGAACGTTTTCTTCGCCGTGCGGAACTTCAGCTTCACGAGCCAGCGTTCGCCGGTAATCGCGTGAAAGAACCAGCCGTCGGACTTCTTGGCGGCGGTGATCTCGACGATGGACCGGTTGTTCCAGTTCGTCGGGCCGAACTGGCCCAGCTCGTGAATCCGCCGCTCGATCGCGTCCACGATCCGGCCGTCCCACTGGCAAGCGCGGCCGTCGCGCGCGACGCGGTCGCGCGTGTGCCAGCCGCGGCCGTCCACTTCCCACGGCATCCGTGTCTCGCGGCCGACGTCGTCAATCTCCACGTCATCCGCCGCTCGCGCCGCGGCTGCCGCCGGATCGTAAGGCTTACGCTTCACGTGCGGCCCCGCGGCGAGCACGGGCGCGAGGGCGATTGCCGTATGCGAGATGGAACCGACCCCCGGCGAAGCCGGGGGCTGTCGGCGCTTCCGGTTAGTCTTGTAGCGACCCCCGGCTACGCCGGGGGTCGCGCTGGCGACGATCTGCTCAGGGGTACCGCAGGCGACGACATACCCGCCTTCCGCGCCCGCTTCCGGCCCCAGGTCGATCACCCAATCGGCCGTCTTGATCACGTCCAGGTTGTGCTCGATCACCACGACCGTGTTGCCCTGATCGACGAGCCGATTCAAGACGTCGAGCAGCTTGGCCAGATCGTCGAAGTGCAGGCCGGTCGTGGGCTCATCGAGCAGGTAGAGCGTCTGACCCGTGTCGGGCCGGGCGAGCTCGGCGGCCAGCTTCACGCGCTGCGCCTCGCCGCCCGAAAGCGTCGGAGCGCTTTGGCCGAGCGTCAGGTAATCGAGCCCGACGTCGCACAACGTCTGCAGAATGCGGCGAATCTTGGGGATGTTCGCGAACAGCTCCACGGACTGGCCGCACGACAATTCGAGCACGTCGGCGATGCTCTTGCCACGGAAGCGCACGGATAACACGTCCGGGTTGTACCGTTGGCCGCGGCACGCATCGCATTCGACCCACACGTCGGGCAGGAAGTGCATCTGGATGCACTTCTGGCCGTTGCCTTCGCACTCTTCGCACCGCCCGCCCGGCACGTTGAAGCTGAACCATCGCGGGCTGTAACCCCGCAGCTTCGACTCGGGGAGCTGCGCGAAGAGCTGCCGAATGAGATCGAACGCGCCCGTGTAGGTGGCCGGGTTCGACGTGGGCGTATTACCGAGCGGCTGCTGATCGACGCGGATCACCTTGTTGATGAGCTCCACGCCGCGAATCGACTCGTGGGTGCCCGGCACCGTGCTGGCCCGGTGCAGCGTGCGGGCAAACTGGTTGTAGAGAATGTCTTCAACCAGCGAGCTCTTGCCGCTGCCGCTGACGCCCGTGACGGCGGTGAGCGTGCCGAGCGGAATCTGGACGTTGATGTTTTTGAGGTTGTTGTGACGGGCACCGACGATGAGGAGCGAGGAGCGAGGAGCGAGGAGCGAGTCGGGTCCGTTCGATCCTTTCTCGCTCCTCGCTCCTCGCTCCTCGATCCTTCGGTTCGCCGGCACGGGGATGGCTTTCTTGCCGCTTAAATACGGGCCAGTGACGCTGTTCTTCTGCCGCGCGATGCTTGCCGGCGTGCCGGAGGCGACCACGTCGCCGCCCAGTCGGCCGGCGCCGGGGCCAAAGTCGAACAGGCCATCTGCGCTCGCCACCACTTCGCGGTCGTGCTCGACGACGATGAGCGTATTGCCCAGGTCGCGAAGCTTGTGTAGCGCGGCCACAAGCCGCGCGTTGTCGCGCGGATGCAGCCCGATCGTCGGCTCGTCGAGCACGTAGAGCACGCCGCACAGACCGCTGCCCACCTGGCTGGCCAGGCGGATGCGCTGCGCTTCGCCGCCGGAGAGAGTCGGGGCCGAGCGGCCCAGCGAGAGATAATCGAGACCGACGTCGACGAGAAACGTGAGCCGATTCTCGACCTCGCGCACGAGCTCGCCGGCCACTTTCTTCTCGTTCGAGGCCAGCCGCCATTTCTTCACCTGCGCGAGCAGCTCGCCCAGCGGCGTGCGGCCGATCTGGTCCAGCGTGCGCTTCCGAAACCGCACGGCGGCCGCATCGTCGCGCAGCCGGCTGCCGCCGCATTCGCTGCAATCGATCTCGCCGACGAACTGCTCCAACAAGGCCCGCAACCGCGGCGACAGCCGCGATGCTACTTCGAGCGCGGGATAGAGGCCTTTGTACCGGAAGCG
>CAZHIV010000438.1:0-3020 GCA_964532675.1 uncultured Planctomycetaceae bacterium | reverse complement strand
GTTGTGCGCGTCGAGGATACCCCTCCCTTGATGGGAGGGGCTAGGGGAGGGATTGACGGCACCTCGCAGGGCGACGAACCCTCCCCCGGCCCCTCCCTACAAGGGAGGGGAGGTGTTGCTTACGCCCTCGACTACAACCGTCCCCAGTCCATCGGCCGCGTGCGGGCCTTCTTCGGCAACGTCGGCGTGCTGGTGCGGGCCTACTGCTACCTCCGCACGCACGGCCCCGACGGCCTGCGGCGCGTGAGCGAGAACGCCGTGCTCAATGCCAATTACCTGCTCAGCCGCGTGAAGCACTTCCTGCCGGTCCCCCAGGGCGACCGCTGTATGCACGAGTTCGTTGCCTCGGCGGCGCGGCTCAAAAACGAAAAGGGCATCTCCGCGATGGACGTCGCCAAGCGGCTCTTGGACTTCGGCGTCCACGCCCCGACGGTGTACTTCCCGCTCTCCGTGAAAGAGTCGATCATGGTCGAGCCCACGGAGACCGAAAGCAAGGAGACGCTCGACGCCTTCGCCGAGACGCTCTTCCGAATTCTCGAGGAGGACGCCGACCTGCTGCACGACGCGCCGCACACCACCCCCATCAGCCGCCCCGACGAAGTCCGCGCGGCCAGGCAGCCGGTGCTCGCCTGGCCGGAGGGCAGCGTAGAGTCGGCCGGCCAAAACAACGATGCATCAGAATCCTCCGCCCGGCGGCAATGCCCGCCCTACTGAATGCCGGCTGATCATCGATCCGCCGGCCGCCGGTGCCTGGAACATGGCAGTGGATGAAGTGCTGCTCGTCGACGCGGCCGACGCCGGCGTGCCGACGCTGCGGTTCTACCAGTGGAGCGAGCCGACGCTTTCGCTGGGATACTTTCAACGGTACGACGATCGGCATCAGCACGCCGCCAGCCGAAACTGCCGGCTCGTCCGTCGCCAGACCGGCGGCGGGGCCATCCTGCACGACCGCGAGCTGACATACAGCCTGGCGCTCCCCGCCGCTCATCCGCTCGCTCGGCAGGTATCGAAACTTTACGCGGCCGTGCATGACGCCTTCATCGGGGCGATCGAAGCCGCCCAGCCGGCCGGCGCGCAGCGTGGGAAGTTGTTTCGTCGAGATAAGCCGGGACTACTCGCTGCCGCGGGCGAGCCGTTTTTGTGCTTCCAACGGCAGGCCGAGGGCGACGTGGTAGTCGTCGCGGAGAGTGCGGAGGACCACGCCTCTTCCGTCGGCGATTCGGCCAAGCCGACCGCCTGCAACAAAATCCTCGGCAGCGCCCAGCGCCGCCATCGCGGGGCCGTGCTGCAACACGGCAGCCTGCTCCTCGAGCGCTCGCCCGCGGCGCCGGAGCTGCCCGGTCTGGCCGACCTCGCAGCGCTATCGCTCAATTTAGCCCAATTGACAGAGTCGCTAGGTGTCCGCCTGGTAGCCGCCTTGGAAGTGTCGCTTTCCGATTCCAGGCTGCCGCCGGCGCTGGAATCGAAAGCCGGCAATTTAACGAATACCAAATTCGGCTCGCAGGGTTGGACGAATCGCCGCTAAGCGCTCCGCCCCCCAGGGGCCGAAGTAAGGAACAGACGCGCCTGAGCCGAGGAGGGAAATACCCGCGAAATACTGGGGGAAACCCGCAGCGCGAGCGGCATCAATGCCGAGTTGACAGCGCCTTGCGAGCCGACCGGCACGCCGACGGCCGTTCGCACTGGCAGCCACCCGAACGGGGTGATAGACTAGCGCCATAGAAGAAATAGAATGCAGCAAAAAATTTTCAAGAAAGGACCCCGGCGGCGGTATATGATTTAAGAGAACGCTCATCGCACGAGTGGCCCCAAAAATACTTCATCCTTTCTCGTCGGCCGTTTCATCACGGTCGTTCGAAGGCGCCGCTCGGACAGTTGTCTCCGCAAAGAATACGGGTCTTGTTGTGTAGTTTTCATAGCGAGCGGAGCAGGGACTGCAAACGATGGAGTTGAAATTAGTTGTACTGGCCGGCGCCAAAGAAGGCCTCGAAATCCCGCTGAAGAAAGAGAAGTTTCTCATCGGGCGGGCCAAAGAGTGTGCGCTGCGCGCCGGCAGCGAGGCGATCAGCCGCCGACACTGCGCGATCATCCAGCTCAAGGATGGCCGCTGGGCCGTTCGCGATTTGGGAAGCCGCAACGGCACCTACGTTAACGATCACAAGATCGAGAATCCCAAGCGCCTCAAGCTCGGCGACGAGCTGCGTGTCGGCCCGTTGAAATTTCGCGTGGCCTCGGCGGTGAAGAGCGAACCGGCCCCGGATTCCGATTCGGCCCTTGTCCAGCCGAAGAAGCCGCGCCGGCAACCGCCCGTCAAAGATGTTGGCGACGTCGTCGAGCGGACCATCAAGAACAAGCAGCCGGACGACAGCGCAACCGAGGAGGATATCTCCCGCTGGCTGCTCGGCATGCCCGACGCGAACGGCGAGGCGGGTCTAAAAGAGACCCGCACGATTCGCCTCGAGGAGACCGCGACTCACAAGCGTGCGGCGGTCGCCGATGTCGAAACGGCCACCACCATCGACGATACCGCCGCGGTAACCGAGGACGCCGGCGACGCGTCGGAGGGCGGCGGCGAAGAGGCGGAGAGTGAAGCCGCAGAGAAAAGCGGAGGCTGGAGCATTTTCCGGCTTGGCAAAGGGGCAGCGAAGCAAACGCCCGGCAAGCTTCCGCCCCGCCCAGATCAGCCCACTAAGGATACCCGGGAGGCCGCTGCCGACATCCTCCGCGAAATGCAACGGCGACGTTGAGCGTGCGCCCGGCAGGATTGGCTCGTTCCGGCAGCCAAGAATGGCTAGAGCGGGTCGCTCTGACATGTGGCGGACAGTCTCACAGTTTTCGCGTTGAATTCGACGGAACTATGGCTACGCATTTAGTGAAACTGCTCTAGTGGTCTGTCAGTCTTGATTTGATGGCGGAGATTTGGTTTCCTGTCGAAGTCATTTTTTCTCGGCAAGGAGGCCAGTCATGGGTAAGCGATATCGCGTCACTTTGGAGAAGGAAGAGCGGCAGAATTTGGACCA
>CAZHIV010000437.1:0-4940 GCA_964532675.1 uncultured Planctomycetaceae bacterium | reverse complement strand
GTCGAACTTCCACGGGGACGGCCTCGCCCACCGCACGATCCAAGAGCGCCCGTTCCAAATCAATTGGGCGGGCCACGGCCAACGGCCCGACGCGCACGATTTCGTCCCCCGATTGCAGTCCTGCGCCCTCCGCCGGGCTGGCGGATTCGATTCTTGTCACACGTAGCGGGCCGGTCGGATCCGCGTTCGGCTGCGTCGCCAGTCCATGCCATTTGCCTTGAAGTCGCTGCACACTGAGCAGCTTGGCCGCGGTCCGCAATGCCTGGTCAATCGGGATGGCGAAGCCGATCCCCTGTGCCCCGGCCCGTACGGCCACGTTGACGCCGATCATCTCGCCGTCGATGTTCAGCAGCGGGCCGCCGGAGTTGCCCGGGTTGATGCTGGCGTCGGTCTGGATCAAGTCGTCGTACGATTGCACGTCGCTTACTTGGACGTCGCGGCCCAGCGCGCTGATGATGCCGCGGGTGACGGTTTGCTCGTAGCCGAAGGCGTTGCCGAGAGCGATCACCGGCTCGCCCTCCATCAGGTCGGCCGAGGTTCCGAAGCGCACGACGGGCAGCGCCCGCGGCGCGGGGATCTTGATGACGGCCAGGTCGGCGGGCGCGTCGTAAGCGACGACGTCGGCCGTGTACATGCGGCCGTCGTCGAGCGTCACTTCGATGCGGCGCACATCGGACACGACGTGGTGATTGGTAAGGATGTAGCCGCGCTCGTCGATGACCGTGCCGGTGCCCATGCCGTTGACGTGCCGGGGCACGTCGCCGCCGGGGTTGTCGTCGGGGCGGGTGGCGGTTTTTTGGCCGCGGATGCTGACGACGGCCGGCCGGGCTTGCCGCACGGCAAGCACCACGGGCGTGAGCCGCTGCTGAGAAACCTCCCGCCCGCTCGCATCGCCGCCCGACGGGCCGGGGAGATACAAGCCGAGCGCTAAGATCATTGCCACCAGTGCGCCATGGGCGCAGGGGCAGCTACAACGGGCGCGCGGTGGGTGGGTCATCGGCGGCTGGGTCGAGTGGGCTGCGGCTCGTTGCGGGCGAGCCGGGTCATCCCCGATGCCGAAGCGCGGATCGGGCGAGGCCATGCAGGCAACATCGGTCCACCGCTACGGAGCGCTTAAACGCTACAACCGCCAGGCGTCACACTCGCCCCAACTTCTCGCCGCCAGGATGCGAGCGAGCCGATTTGCCGGATCGGAGAATCGCTGCGACCATCCCGGGCCGCGGCGCTGCAAGCACCGCTCACCACGCCTCATACGGGCCCCCGAACACGGGGCGCGTGGGCACCGGATGAAACCGGCTCGGCGGCGGCGGATCGATGCTGGCGCCGTGGGATGTCGAGCAGTTGCAATGCGGACCCAGGTAGCCGCATTTTTTGCAGGCCTCGTGATACCCTGCTTGCAGCCGCGAATAGAGGGCCGGTTGCCGGCAATCGTCATCGCACGTCGGTACATCGCCGCAAGAGTGCGGGCTGCAGTCGCCGTATCCGGTGTGCCCGGCTTGATTCAGCAGCGGGCGGGTACAGCCGGCGCAGATCGCGAGCGCCAGCAGCGTGAAAGCTGCTGCGGCGCGATAGCGGCAGCCGGTGGCGCGCGAAGACACGCTCCCAACCATCGTCCGGGGCCGGGCGAAAACTTCACGTAATCCGCAAAGTCTTCCGGCCGCCGGTCAGGGCCCCGCTTCATCGTCCGGCGACGGTGTGCCGCCTTGCCGCGACTTGTGCACCAACAGCGGAATCACCTGCAGCAAGAGAAAGAAGGCGAGCACGGCCAGCAGCACGACCGGCCAGGCCGGCAGCAGGCGGCGGCCCACCACTCCTTCCGCCCCGCCGAGCAGCGTGACGAAAACGATCGCCAGGAAACCGACCAACAGCAGGCCGCAGCCCAGCGCGGCCATCGTGCCGCGAAAAGCGAGCCGCTCGGTAAGCTGCTGCTGAAAAACATCGATAGTCCGCCCTTTTTCGAGGCTCAGCTCGACCGCGTCGACGACTTCCATGGCCCGCGTGGCCGCGTCCCAGGTCGAGCATGCCGCCCGGCGCGTGGCGTCGGTTTGGGCCACGGCTTCGGCTAGCTCGCGGATGGCGAGCCGCGCCGAATCGAACGGTTCCAGCGGGCGGCGCTCCGGTGATTCGCCGGCGTGCGTTTCGAGTTCCCAAGTCGCAGGCTGGTGTACGGTCGAGCCTTCGTCGATGCGGAGCGTGGCGCTGCCGGCGTCGCCGATCAGCGTCAGCTCCAGGCCGGGGGAGGCAAAGCGCGAAGTCCGCACCGACCATCGCAGCGAGGCCGCGCCGCCGGTGCTCATCTGCACCTGCAGCGACGCGAACGACGCGCCCTCCGACGGCGGTCCGGCGGCCGTCACCCGATGGATGTCGCCGGCCACGTTCGCCAGCAACTCGACGTCGCGTGCGAGCGCGGATAATGCGCTAGCGCGGGCGTCGTCGACGATTCGCCGTTCGCAACTGATCTGGTGAATGGTGCCGATCGAGGGATGCGCGTCGCGAACCCAGGCGGCCAGCTCGGCGGCGATTGGGTGGCCGGCGATCGGGTTGTAATGCCGCACGATGCCGCCCGTCTCGCGCCGGGTCATGTCCAGCTCGTAGTAGGGCAGGACGCGGTCGCACACCGGCTGGACGACCAGCAACGGGACCTTCTCGGCGGCCAGGCGTCGGAGCTGCTCGGTCCGCAGCTCACTCGGAGCCATCCCGCCGCCGACGATCACGGCATCGGCGATGGCGCCATCGAGCAGCAGCTCCCATTCGCGCGACCGATCGACCGGCCGCGAAGTCAGCTCGGCGATGTCCGCCGCGTCTTGCGACCGCACGTCGCCCACCCAGGCGATCTCGTGCCCCATATCTCGTGCCGCCGCCGCGAGGCGCAAAACGTCGTCGTTCGTGCCGAGCAAGCCGATTTTCATGCGCACCGCGGGAGGCGCCTGGGACGCCGCTAATGTGGCCGGAGCCGTTTTCACCCGATTTGCATTATCGCTCGAATCGCTGTTTGGTGTAAGATTACAGGCAGAAGGAGCCGTAAATAGAATTCCAGCAGGCAAGAGCCGACGATGCGACTGAAACCCGAGGCCCTGTCATTAGCGCTGGTCGCATTTTTCGCTGCGCTCTTGACGCTGCCAATCGCGCGTGCCCAGGACACGTCCGCCGCGGCAGAGAACGGGCCGGCCGCGACAGCGGAGCAAATCAGCGGCTGGATCGCCCAGCTCGATGCCAACGAGTACCTGGTCCGCGAGCAGGCTACTCGCGACCTGCTGGGCGCGGGCGAGGCCGCGCTGGAGGCGTTGCTTGCCGCCGCCAACGGCGACCGGCCCGAACCGGCCGACCGCGCCGTCTGGATCCTGCTCCGCCTGGGCCAGTCGGAGGATAACGAGCTGGCCATCGCCGCCCTGGAGCGGCTGGTCGAGTTGCGGGACCGGCCCCGGCTGGTGGAGAAGGCCGAAGCGCACCTCGCCGAACGGGCCGTCGTCGCCTGCGAAGCGCACCTCGCGCCGCTCGGCGCCGAGCTCGCCGTGAAGTTCGAGCCGGTCGACGTCGGCAACATGGTGCCCATGTTGGAAGTCATCCTCGGTCCCGAGTGGCAGGGCTCGATCGATGACTTGCGAGGTGTCGCCAGGCTCCGCCATCAGCTTCATTTTCGCCTGGAAGGCAAGTTCATTGACGATGGGGCCGTTAAACTTTTTGCCGAGCGAGACAAGCTGTCCCACTTGCAGCTTCGCGACACGAACGTCACGCCCGCGGCCGTCGACGCCATCAAAAAAGACCACCCCGATGCCACCATCTACATGCGCAACGATGCGCTGCTTGGCGTCGCGGCCCAAAACCATCCCCAAGGGGCGATGGTTCAGCACGTGGAGCGCGAATCGGCGGCCGCCACCGCAGGAATCCTTCCCGGCGACGTCATCACCTCGCTCGACGGCCAGCCGCTGCCCGACTTCGACCGCCTCACCGTGCGCATCGCCCAGCACCGCCCGGGCGACACGATCGACGTCGAAGTGCTGCGCGGCGACGAAACCAAAAAGCTCTCCGCCACGCTGGGAAGCTGGTCGCGGTGACGGGCACGCTGCCGTGGCGTGCGGGCTTGCTAGCATGGGCGGCGGGGTTTATTCCCGCCGGGACGAGCCCGGCGGCTCGCAAGCGGTTTATCCCCGCCGGGACGAGCCCGGCGGCTCGCGAGCGGGGTGCGACGCGGGTGCCGATGAGAGAGAGAGAGAGAGTAGAGCAGACGGGTTGAACTAGGAGCATTCCGCCATCGGCTGGTAGCATCTATTACTGCTTCCGCTTACTGCTCCGCGCCCGCCCGCTTCATGCGCCTCGGCATCTTTCTTCCCAACTGGATTGGCGACGTGGTGATGGCCACGCCGGCCATTCGCGCGCTGCGGAAACTCGCGGGCGACGACGGCCGGCTCGTCGGCATCATGCGGCCGTACGTGGCCGAGGTGCTGGCCGGCACGCAGTGGCTCGATCGACAAATCCTTTACGAGAAGCCCGCCAGCCGATTCGCGATGGCAAGCCGCGACGTTTATGGCGAGCTTCGCGCGGAGCGGCTGGAGGGCGTCGTGCTGCTGACCAACTCGCTGCGCACCGCCTGGATGGCCTGGCGGAGCGGCGCCCGCCAGCGCATCGGCCATACCGGCGACGCGCGGTCGTGGCTGCTCACGCGGCGGCTTTCCCGGCCGCGGACCGCCGAGGGCCGCCTGCTGCCAACGCTCGACGCCTACATGCGCCTCGCGGAAGCCGCCGGCGCGCCGCCCGAACCGCCGCGCCTGGAGCTGGCGACCACGCCGGCCGAAGAGCGCGCGGCCGACGCGATATGGCGGCGTCTCGAATTGCCGCCCGGCGAGCGAGTCGTGGTGCTCAACTCGGGCGGCGCCTACGGAGCCGCCAAGCACTGGCCGGCCGAGTACTTCGCCGAGCTCGCGCGGCGCATCGTGGCCGAG
>CAZHIV010000436.1:0-12210 GCA_964532675.1 uncultured Planctomycetaceae bacterium | reverse complement strand
GCGGGCGGCGATCACTTCGCCCTTGCGCTCGGTGAGTTCAAGATACGTCCAGGGGACGGCTTGAATGCCACCCTCGACGACCTCGCCGGTGCGCGTGGTGCGGCGCAGGATGGGCAGGAAGACGTCGCCCGGTTTCAGTGTCGCGGCAGCCGCGGCGTGGCGAACGAGCGCCGCGCCGCGCGGGACGAGTAGCACGCGCCGGTCATCGTTGGGATCCAGGTTGAACTGCACGAGCGGCGCCACCGCCTGCCAGGCGATGGCGAAGAGTTCTTCCGGGAGGCCTTGCACCTGACGGCATTCGGTTCGGATTGGCATGCCCCAACGCTCGACGTATCGGTCGTACTCGCGCGCGGCGAGCTGGTAACCCTCCGGCGTCCAGTGAACCGCCAGGAGCAACAGCTTGTCGCCTTCGGTGGGAAAATCGACGGCCGGCTCGTCGCCCGATTTTTCGATCTCGGAAAAGACGCTGTGTCGCCTGGCGCCGGTCGCCAGCTCAATATCAAACGACCACAGCGGCCCAACGGCGGAGTGAACGCGGCGCTCAAGGTATCGCGGCAGCTCGTCGGCGAGCTGCTGCGCGAGTCCGCCGGGGAGGTCCATCGCGAGGATGGCGTGGATGCGGTAGGGCTGGAAGTCCCAGCCTCGGCCGTCGGCAGCGAAGGTGACGCGCGCAAGGAGGCAGTACGCCGTTGCGATGGCGACGCTAAGCCACCAGCGGGAGGACGACGGGTTGTAGGAGGAATGATGCACTGCTGGTTTGCTAGGGCGAATTCAGTCGGGCGACGTTGCCGGTCGCCGTGGAGGTCCAGTTTTCGACGTCCTGGTACAGCACGACGGGCGACTCGCCGATTCCGCTAACGCTCGTGCGATGCGCGAAATAATTGATCGTTTGCCAGAGCGGGATAACAGGCAGGTCGTGGTGCGCGATTTCGTGGACCTCGGCCAGCCGGGCGCGTACGTCGTTCCAGTTGCTGGCCTCGTCCAACTGCCGCAAGGCGGCGTTGAGATAGGGGCTCTGCAGGTCGCCGGTCAGCGAGCCGGGGCCAAGAATCAGCCGGGCGTCGGTCACCGGCTCCCAAACGGCCAGCTCCGCATAGCGCAAGTCGCAGTCGACGCGGCCTTCGACGAGCTCGTCGGCGGTGAACTCTTGCAGCTTGAGCCGAATGCCCTGCCGCTCGAGCTGCGCCTGGATCGTTTGGCATGCGAGTCGGGCGACGGGATCGCTGGAGTGGGCCAACGTCAATACGGGCATGTCGTCGGCTGCTGCTTGTTCGTTCTCCTCGGCCGCCGCGCTTTGCACGCTCGACCAGGCGACGGTCGCCAGAATCGCGGCCAGGCGTGGCTCGAACGGCCGCGGCAATACCTGGTTGTTGTAGCCGTAACGTACGGGGTCGCTGAGCGACGTGCCGGCGGGGAAAGGCCCGCTGAGGACCTCGAAACCGGCCGCGGTCGCGCCGCCCAACAGCACGCGCTGGACGATCCACCGGCGGTCGATGCCAAAGCACAGGGCACGGCGGAATTCACGCTTTGCCGGGAGTGGGCGATTCGCGGTGGGGATCAGCACGTGAACCGTGGGCAGACGGTAGGCTTCGACTCGAACGTTGGGGACCGCACGGAGGCGTTCCAGATGCCAAGGCGGTACGCGGTCGAGCACGTCGATGTCGCCGGCGACTAGCGCGGCGACGGCCGTTTCGTCGTCGGGCATCGTTTGCTCGACGACGGCCTGGAGGCCGTCCGCCCGCTCGCTGGCCGAGGCCGTGGCGGCAAAGACCACTTGCGCGGGTGAGAAGTCGGCAATGGAAAAACCGGCGACCTTGGCGGCGGGCGGCGGCGGAACTTGCAGCAGCGCCTCGGGACGCACATGGAGCCGCGAAAGATGGACCTGAAGCGTGTCGGGCGGACCGATCGCAACGCCCTCGAGCAGGGTGGTCAAATCGGCGCGGAAGTGTGGGCTGTTAGGTTGGGCAAGGGATAGAACGTAGCGGGCTAGGGAATCGGCGGTGAGGGGCCGGCGGGGATGAACCCCGCCGCTCGCCGGGGTGCCGAGTGCGATGTTTAGTTGGCGGCCGCTCTCGTCGACAAGGAGCTCGCCGTAGGGCGAGCGATAGACGCCGCCTTCGGCGCCAAAGTCGATTTGCTCGGCCAGCAGGCGCCGCGCAAGTCGGCCGGCGCGGAGGGCGGGCCAACTGTCAATCCGGTGTTGCGGCTCGCGCGGCGCGGGTTCCAGAACGCCGACCGTGACGAACGGAAAGTCGCGTTGAATCTGGGCGGCGACGCCGGCCGCGGCCTCGAGCTGCGGCCAGATCGCGAGCGCCTTCCCGATGACCTTGCGGGCGGCGATGTACTCTTTTTTTTGCGCCAAGTCGGCCGCTTCGCTCACGTGCCGCGTGGCAGCGTCTTCGAAGCGGCGCTGCCACTCGGCGGCGGCCGGCGTTGCCAAGCCGCGAAACTGCGTTTGCCAGAGCACCAGAACGCTGCGGGCGGCCGCGTAGTCGCCCGCACGCAAGTAGCGCTCGATGATCTGCCCGGCGACCCTCTCGACGGCGGCGTCCAGGCCTGTCGAATTTGGGTCGCGCTGATACAGCGTGAGCAGCACCGCCAGCGCACGATCGTGCTGGTCGGCTCGATAAAGGGCCAGTGCGTTGCGGCGGAGATAGTCGCCGGTCGCCGCGTCAAGTCCCGGCAGCGTCGGATACTCGGCGGAGAGCCGAGCGAAGTAGTCGAAGGCTCCGTCAAAATTGCCGGCGGCCGTCAGTCGCCGCGCTTCATCGAACAGCAGCTGCTCGAAGACTCGCACCTGGGCAACCTTGGCCCAGGCAAGTTCGAACTCCTCGGCCGGCCGCTCCAGCAGCCGGACCTTGATGCTTCCTGCGGCTGGCACACCTGCGAGCGGCCGTTGCGGCAGCTCCAGCGGAAGCACGTCGAGTGTGCTGCCGGTCTCGGATTGTTTGAGCGTGATTCGATCGAAAGGCGTGCGGTCGAGCAGCCGCTGCTGGTCGGAGGATTGCGCGAGGCCGCGTCCCGCGAGATACAATTGCAAAATGCAAAACGCTATTGACCAAACGCACAATGCGGTTCGGCGGCTGACGCGAAGCGTTTCACGCTCGCCGGGCCTATCTGCATTGAACATTTTGCATTGAACATTTTGCATTTTGCATTCTCAGGAAAAGCCGAAGCACACCCGGCTTCTCCGCTTACGGCTCGTCGACCACGAGCAGCGTGCCGTCGCCGGCGGTGAGGACCAGCCGCTTCAGGAATCGGACCGGGCCGGCCGCGAGCGGATGCGCCACATCGGCCGTGGTCTGCGATGTGCCGTCGACCAAGGAACGCCGCTCGATAATCCCCTTGCGATAGGCCAGAAGAACGCTGCTCTCCGTCACGAGCGGCGCGCCGGCCAAATCGCCATGCTCGATGGCAACTTGCCAGGCGATCTGCCCGTCGGGCGATATGGCGATGAGCTGGTCGTCGGCGGTCGCCAGCAGCAGGCCATCGTCCGCAGTGTATGGTCCCCACGTTGCTGGTGCGGGCAGATTGGCTTCGCCGGCAGGTTCCAGCGACGGCAGCCGAAACCGCACTAAGTGCGAGCTTCCGGCAACGCCGACCGCGCTATCGCCGGAAACGACGAGGGGCGATTGGATCGGATTGGGCGTCGTCGCCTCGGCCACGGCTTTGAGGTGCGGTTGCGGCTGGTCGACGAGTGCCACCAAGTAAATTTTCTCTTTGCCGTCCGCAATGACGAACTGCCGTGGATCATCGGTCGCGGCGGCCGGCTGATAGTCCGTCGTGGTGCGCGGCTGGAGTAGCGGCTGAAACGGCGTGCCGACCTGCGACCCATCGGCGGCGCTTAAATAAAACACCTGCCCGATCTCGAGCGGCGCGACCAGGCCATCGCCCCACGGCGTGACGCGACATGCGAGCGGACTTGCCAGCGGAAGCCATTTCGCCGTGCCGCCGGAGGCCGAGTCGTAAAGCAAGAGCCGGTCGGAACCCGGTGCTCCGAACGCCGCACGGCCCTGGCCCAAGTCGACCGCGAAGGCTAGCGCGGGCAGCCTTGCCGGCATCATCGGTACGTCAAGCGGCTCGTCTTGCACGCGGGCCCGGATGGCCTCTTCGTCGAACCGGAACACGTATCCTTCGGCGCTTGCTGCGGCGAGCGTCTTGCCGGAATTGTCGACCACCGGCGGACCCGCGGGCGGCATGGCAAGGTCGATTTCCCAAAGGGTGTGGCCCTGCTCCGTTTTCGTGGCGGCAACGACGGCGCCCGCGCGGCCCTTGGGACGGTGAACGTGGATCAGCGTCTTGCCAAACAGCGCTAGCGGCTGGTCGAAGACCGCGTTTTCGAACGTGTTTTCCGTCGAGACGACGGGCAGGCGGTTGCCGGTGGGCAGGATCGAATACTTCGTCAACTGCGTGTCGCCGACCCAAACGTGATTGCCGGAAAGGGCCACGTGGCGAACGATGGGTTTCGAGCCGGCGGCCGCGCGGGTGGCCACCAGCGTGAGCGCCTCCTCGCCGTCGCCGGACGCAACTTCGTAAACTTCGATCTGGCCGCGGTCGGTGACGACAATCAGCCGCCGGCCGGCGACGAACGGCGGCGACGTGGCGAGGCCGGTCAACCGCTTCTCCAGCACCTGGCCGGCGACGGCGCCGTTTTCCTCCAGCGACATCAGCCGCAGCCGGCTGGTTTCGACGCCGTCGTTCTCGAGCACGGCCAGCTTGTTCAAGACGGGCACCGGCGTGACGGTGATGCTTCCCTCGGCATGGCCCAGGTAATACACGCCGAGGCAGCTCAAGTCCGCAAGAGAGAGCGCGTACAAGCTGGAGTGATCGCCGGGCAGGTAAAGGCGTTCTCCGCCGCGGTCGACGGCCGGCGTGACGCGGAGCGGCTGCGCAAACTCGACGTAGCCCATCCGCGCGCCGGACGTCAAATCGAGCACGTAAAGGCGGCCCGACTCGGCGGCCAGGAAGCCGCGCTGGCCGATCACGAGCGGCTGGGCGAATGGCTCGCCGAGCGATTGGCGCCAGATTAGTTTCCCGGTGGCTGCCTCGAGCCGCATCAACTCGTGCCGCTGTGCATCGGTGACCAGGACGTGGTCGTCGGCCGAAACGGGCCAGGCGGCTTGGGCGAAGCCCACATAACGCCGCCAGAGAAGCTTGCCCGTGGCGGCGTCGAGACCGTACACGGCGCCGTCGACGCGAACGCAGGCGGTGCCCTCCCCGGCTGTAGCGTTGGCCGCGGGTCTCACGCGGCGGTTGGCCACGGCCAGCGACGCCAGCCAGGGCGTCGGCCGCTCGCTCGTTTCGGCCGCTTGCTCATCGGCTACAAAGCGGATGGCGGCCTGCTCGGCGGCGGTTGTTTTCTTGAGCATCCCGCGCAGGCCCTCATCGCCGGACAGATCGGGATGGTCTTTGACGAACTGCACGTGATGGGCATAGGCGGCGCGGGTGTCGCCGGCGCCTATCGCCTGCTCCATGGCGCCGATCGCTTCCTGCAGGTCCTGCTGCGACTGTCGACGGCGCTCGATGCGGCCAAGCATTTCGCGCACCTCGCCCAGCTCGGCCTCGTAACGAAGTGACTTGGGCACATACTTGGTATTGCTCGACAAGGCGAGCGCGGCAGTCGATTGCTCGACGAGTCTTTTCGCGGTGTCGGGATCGTCGGCGGCCTCGGCCTCCTTCGCCAGGCCCAGGGCGATGCGCGGCAGGAGGGCGGCCAGCTCGCCGTGGGCAACCTCGCCGAATTTCTCTTCGTTCTCGACTTCTTCCAGATCCGTTTGGGCAACGTCGAACGCGATCTCGTAATTCAAAGCCTCGGTAGCCTTGCGGAGCTTGGCGACGACCAGTCGTACACGGGCCAGGCCGTGGTCGCGATGGCGCGGAAAGTCCTCCAGGAACTCCTCGTATTCGGAGATGGCTTGCGTGTACGAACCACTCTCCAGGGCCTGCTGGGCGCTGGTTAGTTTCTCGTCGGCACTTTCGGTGTTCAGCAGCCAGGCGATCGTGATGCCGCCGAGCACGAGCAACGCGAGACCGCCGCCGCCCACAAGGATCAGCGGCGAGTCCCACTCGTTGTCGCTCTTGGGTTCTTTCTTTTTCTTGCGACGCTTGGCTTTCGTCTCCAGCGCGCCGGCGGGTTCGATGGATTGCGACTCGAGTGGCTCGCCGAGCAGCGGCTTGTCTTCGGCCAAGGGACGAGCCGGTTCGCGCATCGCGGGCGAAGTGGGCGTGCCGAACATGTCTTCTAGCGGAGGCAGCTCGGCGGCGGGCGCTTCTTCTGGTTCCTCAACCGGCTCCTGCACTGACGACGGCCGGTCGGAATCCTGAGCATCCAGCTCGCTGTCGGGCGCCAGCCCGAAGTCTACGTCCGGTCCGCGGTCTCCGTCCGCATCAATGTGCGCCGAGGGAAACGGCTCGAAGATCGAGCTGCCTTCGGCATCCTCATCGGCCGCGTCGGCCGAAAGTTGCCGCAACGGGCTGACGGTCATATCGACGGCGGACGCCGGGGAGATGATGGGTGTGATTTCCTCGCCGCCTTCGGCTTCGCCCGTCTCTTCGTCGGGCGCCGGGTCGACGTCGACACCGCTGCGCACCAGGCTGCCGAGGACTTCGGTGGCCTGGCCCTGGGTGATATGCTCCTTTTCGACGAGGAATTTGGCAAGCGACTTGGCGGTGAGCGGCCGCTCTGAGCGGGTTACCTTCGTGCGAAGCTTGCTCATCAGGCGGTCGTCGATCAGGCCTCGCGCCTCCAAGGCGTCGAGGAGTTTCTCGACCGATTCGGCACTTTTGATGAAACTGTCGCTCACAGGTCGCCGTCCTCGTAGGTCATGAGCCGGATGTCCTCCATGCCGACCGCGGAGCCGGCGTCGAGGGCGGCGACGACGTGCTCGTGGGTGGCGTCGCCGTTGGCCTGCACGAGCATCTTGGCCGGGCCCGGGCCGTCGGCATTTCCCTTGCGGGCTTCGCGGACTTTGGATCGCATGTCGATCGAACTGGGTGCCCGCTGCTCCTCCGCCCACATCGGGCAGCCGATCCAAAACACGTTGTCGCCGTCGACGCGTACCACGATCGAATCTTTCTCAAGGTCCTCGACGGTCTGCGACGCGGCCGCTTCGTCCTCGTCGACCGGCGGCACTTCGAGAGATTTCTGCAGGGCGAAGGCCGCGGTGATCATGAAGAAGATCAGCAACAGGAACGTGACGTCGACCATGGGCGTCATGTCCATGTCGGGCTGGGCGCGGTCCTTTTCCAGCCGGCCAGCCAGCTCTTCAAGATCGATCGCGTCGTCGGGTAGGTTCTCAGCCATGGTTATCGTTAGCAAAGGACTCACGCAAAGGCGCTAAGGCGCAAAAAATGAAGATATAAATGAACCATGGTACATTCATGTTTCTTTGCGACTTGGCGCCTTTGCGTGAAGGTTTCATTGACTTCGAAGTTGTTTACTCGGTATCCAGCACTGCGAGGTGAATCTTGATGCCGTTTACTTGGGAGGCGGCTTTGACGAGCGCGGCGACTTCGCGGTGGGCAACGTTCTTGTCCCCTTTGATGACGACGCTCGTCTTGTCGTCGCGGAAGCCCTCCTCAACCAGCTCGCGGACCCGGTTGCGGCGGGCCTCCGGATCGTCGGGAAGCTCGGTGCCGGGGATGCGGCCGTCGGCGGCGAAAACCGGCGCGACGTGGAGGCCGCCTTCGGCAATGGTAAACACGACCGATTCCAACTGGCTCACGCCGACGCCGTGCTGGGCCGGCGGCAGGTCGATTGCCGTCTGCTGATCGGGCGTCGAGGACACCAGGAAAAAAATCAGCAGCAGGAACGTCATATCGATCATCGGCGTGATGTCCATGTCGATCTCGTCCATGCGCGAATTGCGCTTGTTCAAGACGAGAACATCGTCTTCGAAGTCGAAGGACGGTTCCGATTCGTTTTTGGGGACCATCAACATGGCGAATGAATTGAATTCAATAAGGTCTCACGCAAAGGCGCGAAGGCGCAAAAGCAAATTATCAACCACGAAGAACACAAAGACCGCGTGGTATTTAACGTCGCTATTCTTTCGTCGTGTCCTTCGTGTCCTTAGTGGTTCAAATCAATCTTTTACGGTTTTTGCCGTTGCGGTAGACGTTAGCTTTGCATTTAGCGCGAGCGGACGGTTCGGGATAGGGCTTTCATGGTGTCGAGCAGGCGGGCCAGGCCGGAGGCTACTAGGTCTTCCATCTGCCGGATGCGGACGCTGATGCCCTGGCTGCATAGCAGCAAGGGCACGGCGATGGCCAGGCCGCAAGCGGTGGTGATCAGGGCGAACATGATGTCCTCGGCCATTTGTCCCGTATCGACCTTGGTGCCGGCGCTCAGGTTGGCGAAGGCGCCCATCATGCCGATCACCGTGCCGAACAGGCCGATCATCGGGGCGCTCTTGATCGCGGTGGCGACCCAGCTCAAGCGGTGCTCGATGTCGGCCAGGATATCCTTCTCGAATCGCTCGGTGAGCACGCGCCGCAGGCGGGGGAATTCGAGGTCGCGCATTTCGATGGCGTACAGTGCGAGCTGCGGCATGGCGCGGCGGTCGTGCTCGCACAGTTCGGTGGCCGCATCGAAACGACCGTTGAGCAACTGCGAATCGAGCTCGTCGAGAAACTCGTCCTGGGCGTCTTCGTCGCGGAAGCGAGCGTGCGAGATGCGTCGCCAGGCCAGCACGGCGCAGAACGCCCCCCACAGGGCGATCACCGCCAGGGCGGCGTATGTGACGTAGCCAATGAGTTCAAATAGCTTTTCCATGGCGGCTGCTCAACTGGATGGATGGCTCGGGCAGGTGAACTTCGCGGCGGTTGCCTGCCGGCGAATGATGGTTCAACCGGGCGCGCAAGGCGAGCGCGACGGACGCCCGTTCGGCCCCCTATCGGTAGGATTGCTCTTCGACGCTGAATTCAAACCCTTCTCCGCTGGGTTTCACACGGAATACCGTGTGGCGAATCTGTTCCGGAGTGCGCGCGCCGGCGCGATTCTGTTCCAAGTCGTATAGGATGGCCTGCGTCTTCGGAGGATAGAACTGCAGGATGATCTGGCCCTTGTCGGCGATGCCCGCCTTAGTGGCTAGCTGACGATCGAAAGCGGCGAACTGACTGTCGGTGGGATTCATGAACAGTCGCTGCTCTTGGGCCGGCTCGCCAACCCGCACGCTGGGCGTCGCGCGACTCAAATTATAAGCATAATACACCTTGTTGTCGCTGCCCAGGACTCCCAGCTCGATGCCGAAGAAATCGAGCCAGCGGGCATAATGCTCCAGGCTCTCTGGCTCGAAGCGAATCTCGCGGCGGGGCTCGTCGTTTCCCGTGCCGTTGCCGACGCCAGCCTGGCGGTTGTCGCCCAAGCCGCTGCCGTGGCCCGGGTCGAACTCCGAGTCGATGTCCTCATCCGAGAGCAAGGCACTCTTGGCGGAAACCGCCGTGGAGAGCGCGCTGAGCGTATCCTGCAGCTGCGGCTCGATGAGGTCCGGTACTTCCTCAATACCGGGCGGCTCCAGGTCGCGCTTGAGACCCATCGCGGCGTCGGCGGGCCGGCTGGCGGCGTCGACCGATTGGATCGGAATTGCCACTTGGGATGCGGACAACCGCCGCGCGAAGTAAATGATCACCAGCCCCGCCACCGTCGCGCCGCAAATCACCAACAGCGCAACGAGCAGGCTGGATACGCGATCGTACCAGTTGACGCGAAGCTCGTATTTCGGAGTGGGGTGGGAGACGGGCATGGGGGATGACGGAATGACGAATGTCGGAATGACGATCATGATGACGAGATGGGTTCCTCATCCCCTCGCCATTCCCCATTCGTCATTCGTCATTCGGTCATTCCAATATGGCATTGGGCCGCAGGGATTGGTACCACTTTTTCCAGGCGTCGAAGGCTTCGTACCGCTGTTGCTCGGTGAAATCGTCGGGGGGACCGAAGCCTTCAAAGTTGCGGCTGATGAATCGCAGGCCGTTGCGGGCCTCCAGCACGATGCGGCGATCGGGGTCGGTCAGCGCATAGAGCAGCGAGGGAACGTAGTCCAGCTCGCCGGCCCGGCCCAAAGCGCGGACGGCCAGGAGGCGCACGTGCGGCTCGCCGCCGCGGACCAATTGCTGAAGCCGGCGGGCACTTTGGCGGTCTACCTTTTCAATCACCAGTTGCCCGGGGTCGCGCGCGAGCTCGTCCAGCCGGCTCGCGTCACCGTCGTCGATCATCGAGAGCAGCTCTTCGACCTTTGTATGGACTTGCTCGACAATGAGCTGGCCGTTGCGCAGCTTCGCCCGCGAGAGGTTGGCGGGCAAGCCGCGGCCGGCGAGCAAGGTGCCCTCGCCGAGCCGGGCGCGGAGACTCTTTTGCGTGGATCGCAGCAAAAACAACGTGGCGAACGCCGTGTCGCATTCCGCTCCACAGTAGCCCCTCCAACTGCCGTCATCGCGCTGATCCTCGGCGAGGAATTGGTACCCGTCCTGATACCATTTCGGCTCGGACTCGACGACCCCTTCGGCCGCTTCCTGGAAACTCTTGTATCGCTCGAGGCCGTAAAGGTAGTAATAAACCTTGGGGCCGATGTCGATTTTGTAGTTTTCCTGCATCCAGGCGTGGGCCCGTTTCATGGTGCCGAAGAACTGGCCAAAGTCGAGCTGCTGGGCATGCAGTTTCTTCTTGGCGGGCTCCTTGGGGGCGTCGGTGGGGCGAAGGGCATCCGGGATCGGGCTGGCCTCGCCGGCCGTCGAATCGCCCGCGCCGGCGGTCGGCTTGACGTCGAATAGATCGGCGCAGATATAGAGGCAACCTAAGCCGGCCGCCAGCATCGAGCAGTTGGTCTCGGTTTGCAGAATCGGCTTCCCTGTGGTGGAAACCTGGCCTTGGTAGCCCCAACAGCCGTCGGGCCCCTGCGTGCGCATGAGCCAGTCGGCCAGCTTCTCGATGGAACCGGCCGTGACATCGAAGCCGCGGCGGTGCGCTTCCCAAAAACTGAGTCCGGCATATTGAGTCTGCGACGTATCGCCCGTATCGAAGTTGTAGTATCCCCAGCCGCCGTGCGGTTTCTGGCGGGCCTTCATACGACCCAGGTACCACTGAATCTCGCGGGAGTACTTGTCGGGCGATAGCTCGCACAGAAATATGATGGCCAGCCCGTTGCTGTAGATATCCAGCACGTTGTCCGGCGGATTGGCTCGGATCGTTTGGCGACAGGCTTCGATCGCTTCGGCAATTCGCGAGTGGTCTTTGCGGTTCGCCTTGAGAAACACCAGGCCGATCAAGCATTTGCCGCCGAGCCGTTCGTCGCCGTTCTCTTCAAGATACGCGAGCGCGGAAGCGACTAGTTTGCGGACTTCAGGGCTCTCTGGCGTGACGGCGCGCGCCTCATTTACCCACGCCAGGCTGGCCAGCAGAATGAGCGCGCAGGCCGGCGCCGCGGCGGCCGCTTCGCCGCGCTGGCGCAAACCCCGATCGTTCACCGGCTGAATGTCCATTGCCTCTCCGCTCCGCTGCCTTCGGCAGGCCCCGTCGGGTCAAGCCAGCCGCAGGCCGCTGCCATTTACAGTCCGCCAGTTTTCCCTATCATGAAGCTACCGGACAGGTAGCTTAGTTGGTAGAGCACAGGACTGAAAAAGCTGCTTGAAGTCCGAGAAAGTCGCTTGTTTTATAGACAAACCGGCAGTTCCTACACCCGTTACTAAAAGCGCTCAAAACCGCTGAAAGATCCGCTCCCGACTTCCGTGCGGGTGTAGATTACACCCGACCCAAGAGCATGAGTAACCGATCCTGCTCTCTTCTCTGTTCCGGTACATTCTAGCGACTCGCCTGCCGTCGAACAGGTGCCCTCAACCCGCCCGCGGACACCCGCCTGCCATAGCCGACTAGTGAGCCGATAGACCGCTGCATCGTGCGAAGCACTTATCGCTTGATGGGGCAGCAAGTGCCAAATCTTTCAAACCAGGCATGCCGGAGCGGGCGCCACAGGATGCCGTCTGGTCAAAATATTGGAACGAGCCGCAAGCTGCAATGTTCTCTGCAGTTACGAACGCGTCATGAAGACGATCTTGGCCCGGCTGTTCGTCCACAGGCTTTCCCCAGTCAGGATAGATTTCCTGCGTCGGGTCGCCCTGCGAAACAATCCCTGTTTGTTGATGCCTGATTTGGTTGACCGTCCGCTGCGATGACAAGATGGTGAAGGTCCCTAGACATCCTTCACCTCACGT
>CAZHIV010000435.1:0-2591 GCA_964532675.1 uncultured Planctomycetaceae bacterium | reverse complement strand
GGGGCGTTGTTCGCGTGATAGACGCTCACGCTGCGGTCGATGTGCTCGAACGTGTTGCGCTCCTCGATGTAGGGGAGGAGCTGCGTGATCCAGTTGTGGTGATAGCCCTTCGCCTCATGGTAGATCGGGCCGGACTCGGCGATCGTCCCCGGCGGGTAGACGCCGTGGGCCATCTCGTAGCTTTGAACGGCCGCCCCCAACTGTGTGAGGTTGTGCGAACACTGCAGGCGCCGGGCCGACTCCCGCGCCGCCTGCACCGCCGGCAACAGCAACGAAACCAGAATGCCGATGATGGCGATCACCACCAGCAGCTCGACCAGGGTGAATCCGCGCCGGCGTGGAGAAGTCATGATGGAGGTCCGCAGTCGTGTTAGAGTTATCCGTCTCCTCGACCCCACGCGGCTTGCCCGCGTGGTGAAGAAGATTCGTGTGCTAAATCGGGCGCCGACGCGTTCCCAACCCCTCTCCCGTTGCCGCCGCTTTACGGCGGCAACGGGAGTGAAGGGAGGCGGTGGTCCCAGCTTGTTAGCTGCCAATCTGATTCACCATCCGGGCTAGGGGCCTGTTGATTTAATCGTTTGGGGCGCTAGCATTCTGTAGCGTCTTGGAATTTTTCTGGGTGCCTTTTTGGATGGAGTAGGTGTTTACGTGAGTGGTCGAGCGAACTGGGCTGAGCCGCCGGTGAAGCGTGAGCAATATAGGCCAACCCTGGAGCGGATGATCGGCGCCGACGACCCGGTGCGCCTCTTTGATGAGGTCCTGCGGTCCGTGGATTGGACCTCCTGGGAAGCGGAATACCCAGACACCAAACGTGGCCAGCCGCCGATTCACCCCCGGATTGTGGCCTCGGCCATCTTGTATGGTATGTACCGCGGCATCCGCAGCAGCCGCAAGGTGGAGGAAGCCTGCACTTATCGCTATGACTTTCTGTGGCTGGTGGAGGCCCGGCGAATGGACCATACGACCATCGCCAAGTTTCGCACGCGGTTTCACGGGCCGCTGAAAGATCTGTTTCGGCAGATCGGCCGCATTGCTATGTCGTTGGGATTGGTTCGTCTTTGCGAAGTGGCGTTCGACGGCACGCGCGTCAAGGCCAACAACAGTCGCTTCAACACCCGCACGGCCTCGTCGCTGGAAGCGAAGCTGGAGGCCTTGGACGAACTGTTCGAGGAACTCAACCGCCAATGTCAGGCCACGGACGCTCAGGAAACCGGGGCAGGTTCGCCGACGCACTTGCCTGAGAATTTGGCCGAAATCCAACAGCGGCGGGAACAGATCGCCGCGGCGCTCGCGCAGGCGCGGGCGGCCGACGAGGCGCGTCGGGAGCAAGGCATCAATCCGGCGAAGAACCCGGCCCAAGTGCCCATGGCCGATCCCGAGTCGCGCGTCATGCCCAACAAGGAAGGAGGCTACGCTCCCAACTACACGCCCACGGCCCTGACCGACGGCCATCAGGGGTTCATCCTGGATTGCGACGTGCTGAACAAGGTCAACGAAGGGGACGCCTTGGTCGAGGCGGTGGACCGGGTGGAGGAGAACTTCGGCCAGAAGCCGGAGAAAGTGCTCACCGACGCCGGTAACAACAGCGGCGCCAACCTTGCCGCCATGGAGCAGCGGGGGATCGAGTTTTACGCGCCGGTGGAGGCCCCGTCCGTGCAGCCGGGCGATCCGGCATGGCGCGAGGATCCCCGGGAGCCTGTCCCCCCGTCGCAGTGGCCGACATTGCCGCGCAACCGCCAGGGGCGACTGGACAAGTCCTGTTTCGCGTACGACGCCCAGGCCGACCAATACTTCTGCCCCCAGGGGCAGCCGCTGCATTACGAACAAACGAAATCGGACCGGAGTGGCCGGATGCGGCGTGTCTACCGGTGCGGAGCCTGTAGCGGCTGTCCTTTGGCTGGCCAGTGTGTGGGGTCGCCCCGCGGGCGCGGGCGTTCGATCACCCGCGACCAGCACGAAGCTCTGCGCGAACGGATGGCAGCGAGGATGGCGGAGCCTGCCGCGCGCCAGCTTTATAACCAACGGCCGCGGATCGCGGAGACGCCCTTTGGAATCCTCAAATCGGTGTTGGGCTTGCGTCAGTTCCTGCTGCGCAGCCTGGAGAAGGTGAAAACGGAATGGCGATGGGCCGCGACGGCCTTCAACATCGTCAAACTGGTGCGCGCCATAGGGACAATGCGCGCCGAGTTGGCCCAAGCGGCCACCAGCGGCTGAAAAAACACTAAACCCAGGCCCGATCCGCGGTAATGCGCGGAGCGAACCACGACGGCTCAACCTCGACCAGAATTTGACGAAACAAAACGAAAACATAATAAGTTGCCGAACGAATTTCGCTAGCACTTAAAGTGCTAGCACTGCTATTACATCAACAGGCCCCTTGCCCGGGTGGTGAAGATGTTTGGTCGGCTTGAACCGTCGCCAATGGCGAAACCCCCTCGTGGCCTTGCCGCCGCTCCAGCGGCGGCAAGGCAACGAGGAGAAAGGCACGCCCACCGGCGGGCTTGACCCGCCGGAACCATGACTGAACCGCTACCGCCGCCGGCGCTTTCTCCCTCAAAGCCGAGCGCAAGCAGGGAATGAAAGGAGCGGCT
>CAZHIV010000434.1:0-2853 GCA_964532675.1 uncultured Planctomycetaceae bacterium | reverse complement strand
GGCAAGGGCACGGCCGCCGAAAAAATCGCCGCCCTGGAAGCGGCCGGCATCGAAGTCGCCCAAAGCCCCGCCGACATGGGCGCGGCAATGCAACGAGCCATCAAGCGAGGCTAGGCCCGTGGTTTAATAGTCGATCAACCTCCGTTATACTCAACACATGGCCATTGAAATCACTCGTGAAGTCGAACGGTTCGTTCTTCAACGTCGCGAACAGCTTCGCAAGGACCTTGAGGAAGGCGTCCGAGAACTTGACAATGGCGAAGGGGTTGAAGCCGACTCAGTATTCGCATCGTTACGCCAGCGAGCCGCCGAGCCCGACGGTAATACCGAATGAGCCGGCTCTCGTTTTCTCCGCTGGCGCGACGCGACCTGCAGGAAGTCCTCGAGTACATCGCCCGCGATAATCGGGGTGCCGCGCTACGGCACTTCAAGCGAATGGAGGAAACGTGCCGCTGGCTTGCCAACAATCCATTTTTCTGAACAACGCGCGACGATCTAGCACTGTATATTGCAATAGGGGGAAGGTTGCTTAGGACGCATCCGCACGCAAGGTAGTTTAATGTCTCTTGCAAGAGCTGCGCTAATTGGCGTCGGAGTTGTGTCGATCGTCTTGTCGATATTGGGGCTGATCTACAACTTCGGAACTTTGGGCGCGGACTTCTCCGGATTGCACCAACAAGTCGATGCGCCGTTTTTTTATTCGGCCTTCTACATTATGTCGGCTATTTGCATATTGTGTTATTTTGCCCTGTTGTACATCGGCGTTCAGTTTATCCGCGGCAAGACAAATGTCGTGCGGCTTCTAATTCTGGTTTTGGTCTTTGAGATTCTTTATTCATTCGCCATCGGCTCGTTGTGGCTCTTGCCCGATTATGGAATGAGTATTGCCGCGGCGACTGGCGTCGCAAACGGCGGGCTGATGTTTCAGGCATTCGTGTTATTCCCTCTTTGGGCGCCATTAGTTGCGTTTGTTGCGTCGCGGAGTTTGCAGTCCAACGAGGCCTGACTGCGAAGAAGCTCTCTTATGTGGGAGAAGATTCGAACTAATGTATTTACAGCGCAGTTTTCGTGTTGCTATTGCCGCGGCAATGCTCTGTTGCGTATGTGGTCAAGCAGGCGCACTAACGCCCGCTCGTCCCAACATCGTCGTCATCCTGGTCGACGACATGGGTTGGGCCGACTTCGGCTGCTACGGCAGCGAAATCCCCACGCCGAACGTCGACGCCCTGGCCGCCGCCGGCGTGCGGTTTACGCAGTTCTACAACACGGCCCGCTGCAGTCCCACGCGGGCGAGCCTTCTTACCGGGCTCTATCCGCACCAGGCCGGCATGGGATACCTGGACAGCCTCGGCATTGAAGGCTCGAAGGGCACGCAGGGGCGGCTGCGCGATGACTGCGTGACGATGGCCGAGGTGCTCGGCGAGGCCGGCTACTTCACGATCATGACCGGCAAATGGCACATGGGCCAGCATCGGGGCACGCCGCCGTGGAAGCGCGGCTTTGAGCGCAGCCTCAGCTCGCAGGTGGGCGAACTGTACTTTCCCAACCAGCAGCAGCGGCGAGAAGCCGGCGTGCATCTCAACGGCGAGCGGCTGGAGCTCGACGACCCGCGGCTCGGCGACGATTGGTACGGCCCGGATCTCATTACCGAATGGGGATTGAAATTCGTCGACGAGGCGCTGGCCGCCGATAAGCCGTTTTTCTATTACCTGCCGCATTCGTCGCTCCATTTCCCGCTGCAAGTGCCGCAGGAGGACATCGACCGCTACCGCGGCAAATACCTCGTGGGCTGGGACAAACTGCGCGAAGTCCGCCACCAGCGGCAGGCTGAAATGGGCCTGGTGGACCCCGATTGGCCCCTCTCGCCGCTGCCCCCCGACGTGCCGCGGTGGGACTCGCTCGGCGAAGAAGAAAAGGACCGCTTCGATCACATCATGGCCATCTATGCCGCGATGCTGGACCGGTTCGATCGCAGCATCGGCACGCTCGTGGACGGGCTCCGCGAGCGGGGCGTGCTGGAGAATACGCTTATCGTCGTGCTGGCCGACAACGGCGGCAACGCCGAGTCCGGTCCCCGCGGCCGGCTCGAAGGCGAGGCGCCCGGCGGCCCCGAGTCGATCGTCTTCCTCGGCCAATGCTGGGCCACGCTCGCCAACACGCCCTTCCGCCGCTACAAGCATTTCACGCACGAGGGCGGCATTGCCACGCCGCTGGTCGTCCACTGGCCCGCGGGAATCCCCCGCCAGCGCAACGGCCAGCTCGACCGGCAGCCGGGCCACTTGATCGACCTGATGCCCACGTTCGTCGAAGTCGGCGGGGCGGAGTATCCCACGCAATACGGCGGCCATGCCATCCAACCGATGGAGGGCGTCAGCCTGCTGCCCGCGCTCTCCGGCGAGCCGCTCGAACGAACCGAGCCGATCTTCTTCGCCCACGAGGGCAACCGGGCGGTGCGCAGCGGCAAGTGGAAGCTCGTCATGAAGTACAAGGGCCCGTGGGAGCTGTACGACATCGAAGCCGACCGCACCGAGCAGAGCAATCTCATCGACCAGAAGCCCGGCGTCGCGAAGCAGCTCATCGCCCAATGGGAAGCCTGGGCGCAGCGGTCCGACGTCGACCCCTGGACCGGCCCGGCCCGCAACGATTCGGGCGGCGAAATAAAACGAAAGAAAGCGGCCAGGAAGAACTAAAGCCGGGTGCCATGCCCACGGCTCTGCGTGGGCATGTTAACCAACCCGAGCATGGCCACTCAAAGGATACCGTCCCACCGATTCTGTAATTGCTAGCAGTAGGGTGTGTCGAGGCTTGGCGAGACACACCAATTGTGCCGGATTCTGGTGTGTCTCGCGGACT